>JAYVWK010000231.1:0-3322 GCA_043786185.1 Burkholderiales bacterium | reverse complement strand
CTGGGTGCAAAAAGAGGCGATGCGGTCTTGGGGGCGTTGTTCCTGGGTCATCCGATTGGGCGCTGGCAAAGCGTTCACCGCCGGGATGGTGGTGCCGCTCTTACATCTTACAGACCCCGGTGGGCCGCAGCACATGTCGCGAAAGTGTCTAGCCGGCCACCGCCTGTTTGGGTGGCCTGCGCGCCGGCTCGCGCCGCCGAGCGCCTACTTCACCTGCGTGGTGATGCGCAGGCGCTGCATGCCCTCGAATACGGGGCGCACCTTGCGCACATAGCGCTCGCCGTTTTCGGGAATCGTCGAGTGATACGCGCCGACCACCGCCCAGGTGTCGCCGAATACCTTCATCTTGCGCTTGAGCAACAGCGCGGCCACATTGCTGGAAAGGCACACGTCATGCAGGTCTTCGGGGCCGATGCCGGCCTGCGCCAGTTCGGGCAGGTGAATCGAATTGATCTGGAACAGGCCGCGATCCACGCTGCCGTTCAGATTGACATTCACCGCATGCGGCCGCACCTTTGATTCAACGATGGCGATGGCGCGCAGCACGTTCGGATGGGTGCCGAAGGTTGCAGCGGCCTTTTCAATGCAATCAGCCACGGCACTGCCTGTCAGCGCGAGCAGCAACATTCCGGCAAGCGTTGAATTTTTCATTGCGACATTATTGGCAATGGCCGGCGCGCGCGGTGCGATGAGTTGCAGGGCAAGCCGGCCGCAACTCGAGCCATTGCGCACGAAGACGCGGGGGGCGATTCCTACTCCAGATCGCTATTTTGGATCGGCCATGGCTTCAGCAACGCTGCGCTCGCTGTCGGCGGTGAAACCGTCGATCCCGGCGGTCTTCCAGGCCGGGCGCGCGGTCAGGCGCCGCCACCAGTCGGCCACCAGCGGCCGCAGGCGACCCGGGCGCTCCTCTTCGAAGCGCACCACATAGGGCGAAACGTTGATATCCGCCAGGGTGAACCGTGCGCCAAAAATCCACGGCCCACCGCTCTTTTGCAAATAGCGCTCGATCTGCACAGTCATGTCCTCAAGGATGTCGAGCGCGGCGTCAATCTCGGCTTGCGTGAAGGGTTTCCTCGCCATGCGAGTCCACAGGTCGCGCCGCTCCTGGCTGGGAATGGCCGCCAGGCGGCGCTGCAGTTCCTCATCCGACCATTTCTCGGCCATCGGACGCATCATTTGCATCCAGTTCGGCTTTTGCACCGCCGGCAGGCAAACGTCGTCGATGAATTTGGACCAGCGCCGCACCTCATGCCGCTCGAACGGGTCATCCGGCATCAGGGGCGGCGATAGATGCGCCTCGTCGAGATACTCGTTGATCAGGTTGCTCTCGATCAGCGGATGGCCATCCACCACCAGGCAGGGCACGATGCCCGAAGGGTTGAGGCGCTTGTACCAATCGCTGTGGTGCTGGAAGCGGTTGAGATCAAGCACTAAGCCCTTGAAGGTGAGGCCCTTCTCGGCCATTGCCAGGCGCACCTTGCGCGAGGCGCTGGAATTCCAGGCGTGATACAGGACGAATTCGTGTTGCTGGCTGTCGCCCACGCTGCTTCTCCCAAGTACTGTGACACTGAAGTTTCGATACATAATGAGGGCGATGGATTCGGCCTCGGGGCAAGTGTTGTGCATGCGGACAAGCCTCTGGGGCAAGCTTGCCCGCAGCATGCGCAAGAATTGTACGTCGGCGGCGATGAATGATCGCCCCTGCAAACAGCGAGTCGCGCTCATGCACGCCTTGACTCTTGGTTTTCACGTTCGGGATTTCCCTGGATTGATGGCGCATCATTCGAGTTTGAGCCCGGCCTACCTGGCGCATCGCCTAATGCGCCGGCACAAAGGAGACGACTGAACATGCCCCCGCTGGCCAACGACCAATCCGTGGTGCAGCGCGTCCTGGCGCATATCGAGCACGGCAGCACCGATATGGCGCCCGCGGTGTGGCGCGAACCGGTGGAAAACTACCGTTCCACCGCGCGCCTCGAAAGCGAGATCACCCAGGTCATGCGCCGCACGCCGACGCCCTTCTGCCCGTCCGCCGCGCTCCCCGGCGCGGGTTCGTATGTCGCGCGCGAGGCCGCCGGGGTGCCGATCCTGGTGGTGCGCGGTGCGGACGGCCAGGTGCGCGCGTTTCGCAATGCCTGCCGGCACCGCGGCATGCAGGTAGCCAGCGGCAGCGGTAGCGCCAAGGCCTTCGCCTGCCGCTACCACGGCTGGACCTACGCGCTCGATGGGCACTTGCGCCAGGTGCCGCACGAGCACGGCTTTCCCGGGCTCGACCGTGCCGCTCACGGCCTGGTGCCGGTCGCCGCCCGCGAAAAGCTGGGCCTGGTGTTCGTGACGCAGGATGCGCCGGCGCTCGAAGACCACGCGCTCGACGGCCTGTGGCCGCTGGTGGCGCCAGGGCACACCATGCTTGCCAGCAGTGAGCAGCTGGTCGAAGCCAACTGGAAAGTCACGCTCGAAGGCTTCATTGAGGGCTACCACATTCGCTCAACGCATCGCGAGACCTTTTACCCGTACGGCTTCGACAACCTCAACCTGATCGAGCATTTCGGGCGCCACAGCCGCGTCACCTATCCGTTCCGGCGGATTCGCGAACTGGCGCAGCTGCCGCCCGCGGAGCGCCGCATCGAGGGCATGCTCACCTATGTGTATCACCTGTTCCCGAACGTGCTGATCACGCAGTTGTCGCGCCACACCAACGTGGTGGTGCTCGAACCGCAGGGCGTAGACCGCACCCTGCAGATCAATTACACGCTGGCGCAGCTGGACGATGGCGATCCCGAGGCGCGCGCCACGGCCCTGCGCGATATCGAATTCGTGCGCAAGGCCGGCGGCGCCGAAGACCAGGCGGTGATCTGCGACATCCAGAAGGGCCTCTACAGCCGCGCCAACGAAGTGTTCACCTTCGGCCTGTTCGAGGGCGCGATCTCGCACTTTCACCGCTCGCTTGCCGCCGCACTGCAATCCTGACCGGCGGCCTGCGCGCACCTCTACGCCGGGCACCGGCAGCACGACTTCAATGAGCAGGGCAGGCGCGCCGCCAAAGCCCTGTAAGCTGCCCAAGCTCATTCATCCATAGGTTCCCCCAGGTGTCGCGCGCGCAAGTGCTTTTCCTCACAACGCTGGCGCTGCTCGCCTTCGCCGCAAACTCGCTCCTGTGTCGCCTGGCGCTCAAACACACGACGATCGATCCGGCGAGCTTTACCGCGATTCGCCTCATCGCCGGCGCCCTCACGCTCTGGCTGGTGGTGCGCATCCGCACGCGCTCCAGCACCACGCTCGGCAACTGGCCATCGGCGACTGCGCTATTCGCCTATGC
>JAYVWK010000230.1:0-3767 GCA_043786185.1 Burkholderiales bacterium | reverse complement strand
TCGGGCGGCGAACGGCGCTGGCGCAGCTCCGACATCGTGCCGCGCTTCAAGGCCGGCGGCTTTCACCAGCAAAACGCCCTTGCGTTTCTCGACGCCATGGCACGCAAGGTGCCTCCCCCCATCACGCTCACCGATGGCCGACGCGCGCTGGCGATGATTCTCGCGGCCTATGAGGCGGCGGCGAGTGGTCGCGCGGTGAACATCAGTTACTGATTTCGCCAGTCGCAGCCACATCAGAATACGTGCTTCCCACCACCGGAGATTGAGTTGAACTCGACTGCAAGAATGAAGATCGCCCTGTTCGGTTGCGGAAATTTTTCGCGACGCTATCACGTGCCGGCCCTCGATGCGGAGCCACGCGCGGTACTCAGCATTATTTGCGACACCGGCGATGCGCCGGCGCTGCGCGAGCTGGCGACGCGCACCGGCGCCACCCTGACCCCGCGCGTCGAGGATCTGTTCGCGCCCGGTGCGTGCGACGCTGTCATCATCAGCACCCCGCACACGCTGCACGCCGGGCACGCCCTGCAGTGCCTGGCGCACGGCAAACATGTGCTGGTCGACAAGCCCTTTGTAATGCACGCGGCCGAAGCCAGGCAACTGGCAGAGGCCGCGCAAGCCGCCGGCCTCATCGGCGCGGTCGCCTTCAACCGGCGTTTCGATGCCAGTTGCCTGCGCGCCAGGCAACTGATCCGCGAGAGCGCGCTTGGCGAGATACGCTATGTCGAGACCGTGCAACTGGGCTACGAACCAAAGGGCTGGTTTCTCGATCCGGCACTCGGTGGTGGTGGACCGTTCACCGGGCGCGGCGCGCACATGGCCGATCTCCTGCCCTGGCTATTGGACCGCAATCCCGAACGCGTGCGCGCGGTGACGCGTGCTGGGCCGCCGGGGCGCACCGACGCCGGTGGCTTCATCGAAGTCGATTTCGGCGCCCTGCGCTGCCATCTCACCTGCATCGAGAGCGGCCTGCATATGTGGGACGAAATACGCATCTTCGGCGACACAGGTCTGATCGAACTGCGCCGTCCGCTCGATATCCCGCTGGGCTGGCAGATGGTGCACTGGGACCGTGGTCGCCGGCCGGTTGAGACCATCGAGGCGGATGACACGCCGGGGGCGGCCACGCGCGACTTCATTACCGCGATCGCCGACAGGCGTGTGTTGCCAGCCTGCACGTTCGCGCAGGCGTGGAACTCGGTTCGCGTGGTCGAGCTTGCGTTCGAGTCGGCCGGGAAGGATGGTGCCTGGCTCGAAACGGGGGCCTGAGCGCCGGCGCCACGGTGGAGGCATCTCGCGCGTGCCGGTGCACGGTGTCAGAAATACTCCTTCCCAAGCCCTTTCCCTACTTGTCCATGACCGTCTTCAGCGGCCTGTATATACTACGTTTATACATGGGTTCGCCTGGAGCAATTGCCATGCCGGAAGCGGTTTTGGATATCAAGCAATGGGGCAACAGTCTGGGCGTGCGTTTGCCGGCTGCCGTTGCGCGGGCGGCGCATCTGCGCGTCAACCAGCGGGTGCGGGTGGCGGTTGAGAATGATCGCGTGGTGATCACAGCGGTCGCGCCCAAGGCGTTGACGCTGGAGCAGATGCTCGCTTCATTCGATCCGCTTCGCCACGGCGGCGAAGTAATGGCGGTCACGCCGCTTGGCGCCGAGCGCTGGTGAACACTTCAGCAGCAGGTCTCAAGCGGCGGAGTCCGCCGCGCCGCACTTGGGCGCCGGACCGTCAAGACGTGATCTGGATTGACTGCAATCCGCAAGTCGGGCGCGAGATGCGCGACATCCATCCGTTCCTCGTGCTCTCACCGCGCGCGTTCAATGAAAAAACCGCACTGGTGATCGGTCTGCCAATGACGACGGCCGACTACAACGCAGACAACCTTTTCGCGGTGGTTACCGGCGTCGCGCCGGGCGGCAGATCCGGCAAGGCCAGCTACGTGCTGGTGCATCAGCCCGAGTCATTCGACTGGCGTCTGCGCCACGCGAGGGCGCACCCGCTCAAACGTTTGGCTGACGCACCATTTGCCGAGGTGCTTGCACGGCTGAACCGGATTATTCAATTGGCATAGTCGGGAGGTAGTTGGCACAACACATTCCGCGCGGCTTGCCGGTCTGTTGCTCGGAGACCAGCAGGCTCGCAATGACTGCGGCAGCTGGCCGGTGGCGGGAGCGGGTGCCAGACACGGATGCTCGCGATCGCTCCGCGCTTGCCACCCTCGACAGCGCCGGCAGTGGGCCGGAACTTGGTTCAAAAGGAGAATAAGCATGAACGGCATGATGGAAGGCAAGGTTGCGGTGATTACCGGTGCCGGCGGCGGCATCGGCCGCGATTTCGCGCTGTTGATGGCCAAGGAAGGCGTCAGCGTGGTGGTCAACGACCTCGGCTCCTCGGTCGCCGGAGTGGGCGCCGATGATCACCGTGAGCTTGACGATGGTATAGGCGACATAGACCCAGCCGAAGCCCAGGAACAGCAATACTCCGGACAGCCACAATTCCGGCATCAGGGCATAGTAGAAGGCGTTGTTGCGATACACCACGCGTACGCTCATGTAGGCCGCCGAGTGGTGTGCGCGGTGCAGCGGCCAGATGATCGAGGTATGGCTCAGGCGGTGCCAGAAGTACTGGGTCAGATTGTCGGCCACCAGCAGCACGGCCACCAGCAGCACGGCCAGCATCTGCCACCAGGGCCAGTGCGCCAGCAGGTCGCGCTGCGTCGGCATCAGCCACGCGCACAGCGCCGTGGCGGCGGCGACGCTCAGCACCAGCACCAGTGACGTCGCCAGCATGCGCCGCATCACGGTCAGGCGCCGCGCGCTTGCAAGCGCCGGGCCGCTCATGGTCCGGGCGCCTCGAGTACGGTGCGAAAGCCGACATGGCTGGCGCCCAGGTCGTCTTCCTGCGGCTGGCGTGAACCGGGCCGGTAGCGCATGCAGTAGCTTGGTGCACACAGGAACGAGCCGCCCTTGATGACCCGTTGTGCCGGCGTGGCGGCAAGGCGCATGCCGCGCGCGGCTTGCGGCGCTGCGCCGCCATGCTGCTCCGCGTGGCTTGCCGTCCACGCATCCGCGGTCAACTCCCACACGTTGCCGATCATGTCGAACAGGCCGAGCGCGTTGGCCGGGTAGCACCCCACCGGAGCCAAGCCGACGAAGCCATCGTCGGCCGAATTCATCACCGGAAACAAGCCTTGCCAGGTGTTGGCGTCTGGCGGCTGCTCACGCGCGCCGGCCCTAAGCGGACGTGCCGCGCGTGCCGCCCATTCCCATTGCGCCTCGCTCGGCAACGTGCGCCCCTTCCAGCGCGCGTAGGCCAGCGCGTCTGCGTAAGTCACGGCCACCACCGGATACGCCGCGCGCCCGGCGATCGAAGTATGCGGACCGCCCGGGTGGCGCCAGTTGGCGCCCGGCACGTAGCGCCACCACTGCGTGATGTCGGCGTGGCCACTGGTCGCGCCCGGCATCACGAACACCACCGCACCGGGCTTGCGCATTTCCGCGGAGAGGCCGGGATTGCGTTGCGCATCGACCACCCGCTCGGCATCGGTCAAGTGGTCGGTGGCGAGGACAAACTCCGCGAACTGTGCGTTGCTGACCTCGGTACGGTCGATCCAGAAACCTTCGACGCTGACGCGGCGCAGCGGTTGTTCTTCCGGGTAGACGGTGTCACCGAAGTCAAAACTGCCGCCGGGTACCCAATGCATGCCCGGGTGCGGGCTGGCCGGGGCTTCGGCCGGCAGCGCGCAGGCCGTCCGTTCGCGCACG
>JAYVWK010000229.1:0-4022 GCA_043786185.1 Burkholderiales bacterium | reverse complement strand
CCCGCGATCGGCAGCCCGTTTACTTACCGTAGCGAGAACTAAGCATGACCCAAGAAACCGACCTTGAGCTCAGACAAGCAGCACTTGACTACCACCGCTATCCGAAGCCCGGCAAGATATCGGTCACACCCATCAAGCAGCTGGTCAATCAGCGCGATCTGGCGCTGGCCTATACGCCGGGCGTAGCCTTCGCCTGTACCGAAATCCAGAAGGATCCGACCCAGGCGCGCAACCTCACCGCGCGCGGCAACTTGGTCGGCGTCATCACCAACGGCACCGCGGTGCTGGGCCTGGGCAACATCGGGCCGCTGGCGGCCAAGCCGGTAATGGAGGGCAAGGCGGTGCTGTTCAAGAAATTCGCCGGCATCGACGTGTTCGACATCGAGATCAATGAACGCGACCCCGACAAGTTAGTCGACATCATCGCGGCGCTCGAACCCACCTTCGGCGGCATCAACCTGGAGGACATCAAGGCGCCGGAATGTTTTTACGTCGAAAGGAAGCTGCGCGAGCGCATGAAGATTCCGGTGTTCCATGACGATCAGCATGGCACGGCGATCATCGTAGGCGCGGCGATCACCAACGGCCTGAAGGTGGTCGGCAAGGATATCTCCAAAGTGAAGCTGGTGGCCTCCGGTGCCGGTGCCGCGGCGCTCTCATGCCTCGACCTGCTGGTGAAGCTTGGCCTGCCGATGGCCAACGTCATCGTCACCGATATCGCCGGCGTGGTCTACAGCGGGCGCCGCGAGGAGATGGATGACAACAAGGCGCGCTATGCCAAGGATATTCCGGCGCGCACGCTGGCCGAAGTGATCGCCGGCGCCGACATTTTTCTGGGTCTCTCCGCCGGCGGTGTGCTCAAGGGCGAGATGGTGAAGCAGATGGCGCCACGTCCGCTGATCCTGGCCTTGGCCAACCCGACGCCCGAGATCATGCCGGCGGAAGTGCATGCGGTGCGCGACGATGCGGTGATGTGCACCGGACGCAGCGACTTTCCCAATCAGGTCAACAACGTGCTGTGCTTTCCCTTCATCTTTCGCGGCGCGCTCGATGCCGGGGCCACTAGCATCACCGCCGAGATGGAAATCGCCGCGGTCAACGCCATTGCAGAGCTGGCACAGGCCGAGCAAAGCGAAATCGTGGCGCTCGCCTATGGCGCCAGCGACCTCTCGTTCGGGCCGGAATACCTGATACCGCGCCCGTTCGATCCGCGACTGATCGCCAAGGTGTCGCCGGCGGTCGCCAGGGCTGCGATGGAGTCCGGCGTCGCCACCAGTCCGATCGCCGATTTCGATGCATATCGGGCGCAGCTCGAACAGTTCGTGTACCAATCCGGTTTGTTGATGAAGCCGATCTTCCAGGCGGCGCGTGCGGCATTCGAAGCGAAGAAGAAGGCTCGCATCGTCTTGGCCGAAGGCGAGGAGGAACGGGTTCTGCGCGCGGCGCAGGTGATCATCGACGAGCGCATCGCGCGACCGGTGATCATCGGCAGGCCGGCGGTGATCGACCAACGGTTGGAGAAATTCGGGCTGCGCATGCGCGCCGGCGTTGATTTCGACCTGGTCAATCCGGAGTTCGACGAGCGCTATCGCGATTACGTCGATACCTATCACGACCTGACCAAGCGCCGCGGCGTGACCCTGCAGTACGCGAAGATCGAGATGCGCCGCCGTCTCACTCTGATCGGCGCCATGATGATCAGGAAGGGCGACGCCGACGGCATGATCTGCGGTACTTTTGGTACTCACGCCTTGCATCTGCATTATGTCGATCAGGTGCTCGGCCGGCGCGCCGGTTCCAGCCAATACGCGGCGATGAACGGTCTGATGCTGCCGGGACGCACGGTGTTCCTGGTGGATACCCACGTCAACCTCGATCCGAGCGCCGAGGACTTAGCCGGCATCACCCGTATGGCGGCCGAGGAAATGCGTCGTTTCGGCATCACCCCCAAGGTGGCCCTGCTTTCGCACTCCAACTTCGGCACCATTGACTGCGACTCCGCGATCAAGATGCGCGCAACGCTTGCGCTGTTGCGTGCGAGCGAACCGTCGCTCGAAGTCGATGGCGAAATGCACGGCGACGCCGCGCTCGACGCCGAAGTCAGGCGTGCGGTTTTGCCGGATTCGACCCTCAAGGGCGAGGCCAATCTGCTGGTGTTTCCCAATCTGGAGGCCTCCAACATCAGCTACAACCTGCTCAAGACCGCAGCCGGCGGTGGCGTCACCATCGGGCCGATTCTGCTGGGGTGTGCCGCACCGGTGCATATTCTGACCCCGTCGGCGACCGTGCGCCGCATTGTCAACATGACCGCGCTGACGGTGGTGGGTGCGAATTCCGCGCGTTAGGCCGGACGGTTTCACGTCTGCTTACAAACCTCGCAATCAGGCGCGCGGGGATTGCTTCTACAATCGGTACGACATGGAATGACGAGGCTTGACGGCACTTATGGCTAAGGGTTCGCGCGGCAAGTGGTGGTGGCTGGTAGTCGTGGCGGTGCTGGGCGCCGGCGGCTGGTTTGGCTGGAAACAGTTTGACGGCAAGGACGAGGCGCAGAAATTCCGCAGTGCCAAGGTCGAAAAGGGGCCATTGATCGCCACCGTCGCCGCCACCGGCATCCTCAACCCGGTGGTCTCGGTATCGGTCGGCTCCCAGGTCTCGGGCCAGATCAAGGAGCTGTTCGTCGATTTCAACAGCGAGGTCAAGAAAGGGCAACTGATCGCGCGCATCGACCCCGAGCAGATCGAGTACCGCATGCGCCAGGCGCAGGCCGACCTTGACGCTGCGCGCGCTTCGGTGGGCACGCAGCAGGCCAACGTGGCCGTGCAACGGGCCGAGGTGGCGCGGGCCGATGCCAATCTCGCTGAAGCCCGTCGCGATCTCGAGCGCAAGAAGTCGCTGGTGGAGAAAAATTTCATCGCTTCCTCCGAGGCGGAGAAAGCCGATGCGCAGTATAAGGCGCAGGTGGCGGGGCTGGAATCAGCCAAGGCACAGCTGGGCGTGGCGGAAGCCAATTCGCGCAATTCCTTAGCCGTTGTCAAGCAGCGCGAAGCGCAACTGGCGCAGGCGAAGATCGACCTGGAGCGCACAGCGATCCGCTCGCCGGTCAACGGCATCGTGGTCAAGCGCTCGATCGAACCTGGGCAGACGGTTGCGGCCTCGTTGCAGGCCCCCGAACTCTTCGTCATTGCGCAAAATCTGGCGGACATGCAGGTCGATTCGGCCATCGATGAATCCGATGTCGGTCGGGTGCGTGTCGGCCAGAGCACGACATTCACGGTCGATTCGTTTCCGGGGCGCACCTTCAGCGGGACGGTCAAGCAGGTGCGCAAGGCCGCGCAGACGGTATCGAACGTAGTGACCTACACGGTGGTGATCACCGCCGCCAACCCTGACCTGACACTGCTGCCAGGCATGACCGCTTCGGTGCGCATCACCACCGACGGTCGTGACAGTGTACTCAAGGTGGCCAACAGCGCCCTGCGCTTTCGCCCGCCGGGGGGCAACGAGGACGCGCCAGGACCGGGCGCCGCGCCGGCGCCGCCAAGCGCGACCGGCGGTGGTGGCGGCGGTGGAGGTGCGGCGGCGGGCGGCGGCGGGCGCGGACAGCTCAGCGCACAGCGTGAGCGCCTGGTCAGTGAGCTCAAGCTCGACGCCGACCAGCAAACCAAGCTCGATGCGATCTTCGCCGGCATGCGCGACAAGTTCATGGCATTGCGCGACATGGCCGAGGCAGAACGCACCAAGGCGGCCGAGCGCAATCGTGCCGAGATGCGCGAGAAGATCACTGCGATGCTGCGCGAAGACCAGCGCAAACGCTACATCGAGATCATCGCCGAAACCGCCGGCCGCGCACCCACCCGCGGCCGCGTCTGGATCGCCGGCGCGGACGGCAAGCCGCAGATGGTTCAGGTGCGCCTGGGCCTGACCGACGGTACCGCGACCGAATTGCTCGGCGGCGATCTGAATGAGGGCCAGGAAGTGCTGATCGGCGTGGCCACCGCGCCCGGCAAGTCGGCGGCACC
>JAYVWK010000228.1:0-5300 GCA_043786185.1 Burkholderiales bacterium | reverse complement strand
ATTGCCGCACATGGCTGTGTGGTGCTGCCGGGCCTCATCAATTGCCACCACCACATGTACCAGACGCTGACGCGCGCGGTCGGCAGCGGGCCGGGCCTTGTGCTATTCGACTGGCTGCGCGCGCTCTATCCGGTGTGGGCGGAAATGGATGCCGAGGCCGTCTACGTCAGCACCCAGATCGCGCTGGCCGAACTGATGCTCTCCGGCGCTACTACTGTGGCCGACCATCTGTACCTGTTTCCCGGCGGCGCGCGGCTGGATGACAGCATCGCCGCCGCGCAGGCGATGGGCGTGCGCTTTCACGCCACGCGCGGCAGCATGAGCGTGGGCGAGTCGCAGGGCGGCCTGCCGCCGGACCGGGTGTGCGAGGACGAGGGCGCGATCCTGGCCGATAGTCAGCGCTTAATCGAGGTGCATCACGACGCCGCGCATGGCGCGATGACGCGCATCGCACTGGCGCCGTGCTCGCCGTTTTCGGTCAGTGCCGACCTGATGCGCGAATCGGCGGCGCTGGCGCGCGCCCATGCGGGCGTGGCATTGCATACGCATCTGGCCGAGACTCTGGATGAAGAGCGCTATTGCATCGAAAAGTTCGGCATGCGGCCGATCGCCTATGCCGAAAGCTTAGGCTGGCTCGGGCCCGACGTGTGGTTTGCCCACATGGTGCATCCGTCGGCGGACGAGATCGCTCTATTGGGCGCCATCAGGAGCGGCGTGTGCCATTGCCCCAGCAGCAACATGATCCTGGCGTCCGGCATCGCGCCGGTACCGGCCATGATCGGCGCCGGCGTACGCGTAGGCATTGGCGTCGACGGTTCGGCCAGTAGCGACAGCAATCACCTGCTGGCCGAGGCGCGGCTGGCAATGCTGCTGGCGCGCGTGGGTTGGCCAGGATTCGAATCGCGTGCCGACCGTTTCTCCGCGCGCGCGGCGCTTGAACTGGCCACGCGCGGCGGGGCGTCGGCCTTGAATCGGGACGACATCGGCAGCCTGGCGTCCGGCATGGCCGCCGACCTGGTCGGCTTTCGCATTGACGATCTGGCCCATGCCGGTGCGCAGGGTGACCCGGTGGCGGCCCTCATGACCTGTGCACCGCAAAACGTCTGGTTCTCGGTGATCAACGGCCGAGCGCGGGTCGAGGCGGGTAAACTGGAAAGTGGTATCGATTTGCCTGACTTGATCGAGCGCCACAACCGGATCAGCGCGGCGATGCTTGCCCGTTCCGGGTGGCCTGTCTGATCCCCGCGTGATCCGTCGGCACAACGCATTCTTTTTTTAATCTTCCAAGAGTTTTTCGGAGAACATCATGAGTGAACGCATTTCGCGTCACGGCCTGCAAGTGGCGGCCAGCCTCGACCGTTTCATCCAGACCGAGGTGCTGCCCGGCACTGGCGTAGAGAGCGAAGCATTCTGGCAAAGCTTCGCCAGCCTCGTGCACGACCTTGCACCGAAGAATCGCGTCCTGCTGGCCGAACGCCAGCGCCTGCAGCGCGAACTCGATGCCTGGCATACCGCCCATCGCGGCCCGATCAAGGACATGGCGGCCTATCGCAAGTTTCTCGAAGGCATCGGCTATCTTGTGCCGGTCCCGGCAGTAGTCAAGGCGACAACTGCCAGTGTCGACAGCGAGATATCGCAGCAGGCCGGCCCGCAACTGGTGGTGCCGATGTCCAATCCACGCTACGCGCTCAACGCCGCGAATGCGCGCTGGGGCAGCCTCTACGACGCGCTGTACGGCACTGACGTGATCGCAGAGACCGGCAGCGCCGAAAAAGGCGGCGGCTACAACCCGGTGCGCGGCAACCTTGTGATCGCAAGGGCGCGCGCCTTTCTCGACCAGGCGGCGCCGCTGGTGCATGGATCACACGCCGACGCGCTTGCCTACAAGGTGGTTGGCGGTGCTCTGCAGGTACAACTCAAGGCCGGCACAAGTGGTCTGCGCGACCCGGCCAAGTTTCAGGGCTTCAACGGAGCTGCTCAGGCGCCTACGGCGGTGCTGCTGATCAACCATGGCCTGCACTTCGAGATCCAGATCGATGCGGGCAGTGCCATCGGCAAGACCGATGCCGCCGGCGTCAAGGATGTGCTGCTCGAAGCGGCGCTCACCACAATCATGGATTGCGAGGATTCGGTGGCTGCGGTGGATGCGCCTGACAAGATCAACATCTATCGCAACTGGCTGGGCCTGATGAAGGGCGACCTGAGCGAAGAAGTGACCAAAGGCGGCAAGACCTTCATCCGGCGCGCTAATCCCGATCGCCAGTACACCCGACCGGACGGCGGGGCCCTGACTTTGCATGGCCGCTCGCTGCTGTTCGTGCGCCATGTCGGCCACCTGATGACCAACCCGGCGATTCTCGATCGCGACGGCCTGGAGATTCCCGAAGGAATTCTCGACGCCGTGGTGTGCAGTGCCGCTGCGATCCACGATCTCAAGCGGCGTGCCAATTCGCGCACCGGATCCATGTATGTGGTCAAGCCGAAAATGCATGGCCCGGCCGAAGTCGCGTTCGCCGACCTACTGTTCGGGCGCGTCGAGGACCTGCTGGCTCTGCCGCGCAATACCCTCAAGATGGGCATCATGGACGAGGAGCGGCGCACCAGCGTCAATTTGAAGGCCTGCATCGGCGCCGCCCCGGCGCGCGTCGCCTTCATCAACACCGGTTTTCTCGATCGCACCGGCGACGAGATGCGCAGCGTGATGGAAGCCGGGCCGATGATCAAGAAGGGCGACATGAAATCGTCCGCCTGGATCTCCGCCTATGAAAAGAGCAATGTGTTGGTAGGATTGGATTGCGGCCTGCGCGGCCGCGCCCAGATCGGCAAGGGCATGTGGGCCATGCCCGACCTGATGGCGGCGATGCTGGAGCAGAAGATCGCCCATCCGAAAGCCGGTGCCAATACCGCCTGGGTGCCGTCACCGACCGCCGCTACGCTGCATGCCTTGCACTATCACCAGATCGACGTGCAGGCGGTGCAGATCGAATTGGAGAAGACCCGGCTTGCCGACGTGGCCGACGCCTTGCTCAACGATCTTCTGAGCGTGCCGGTGACCGCAACTCCCGGCTGGCCGGCGGCCGAGAAAGAGCGCGAGGTCGACAACAACTGCCAGGGCATTCTCGGTTACGTGGTGCGCTGGATCGACCAGGGTGTGGGTTGTTCCAAGGTGCCTGACATCAACAACATCGGCCTGATGGAAGACCGTGCGACCCTGCGCATTTCCAGCCAGCACATTGCCAACTGGCTGCACCATGGTGTGGTCACTGCCGATCAAGTGATGGAAACCTTCAAGCGCATGGCTAAGGTTGTCGATCAGCAGAACGCCGGCGATCCGCTGTATCGACCGATGGCACCGAATTACGATGCCTCGATCGCCTTCAAGGCGGCCTGCGCGCTGGTGTTCGAAGGGCGCGCCCAACCGTCCGGCTATACCGAGCCCCTGCTGCACAAGTATCGGCAGAGTTTCAAGGCGGCAGGCCAGGCGTGATGCCGCGTGCCTTGCTGCGCGCGTGGCCTGGCGCAGCAGGGCAGCCGACATGAACGCTGCGCCCGCGCAGCAGGCGCCGATTGGCTTCGGCCTGATGGCCCTGATGGTGGCGGCCGTTTTTTCGACCGCAGGCGCAATCCATTACCAGACGCCGATGTTGGCGCAGATGGCGGCGGAGTTCCAGGCCAACCAGGCGCAGATCGGATGGGTGGCGACCTTGTCGTTTGGCGGGTTCTTCCTGGGAACCCTGCTGCTGGTGCCGCTGGGCGACTGCTTCGACAAGAGGCGCCTGGTGCTGGCGCAAATGAGCGGGGTGATGGTCTCGTTGCTGGCGATGGCAGCGGCGCCTTCGCTCATCACGCTGGCGCTCGCGGCCTTCATGGTCGGCGCCTCATCCTCGGTATCGCATCAAGTCATTTCGCTGGCTTCGGAACTGGCACCGCCCGAGGTGCGCGGCCATACAGTGGGCACAATATTGTCCGGGGTGTTCACCGGGATCCTGTTCGCGCGCCTGACGGGCGGCTTGGTCGCCAGTCACTTCAACTGGCGCTTGATGTATTTGATCGCCGCCTGCATGGTGCTTGCGATGATCGTCGCGGTGTTTGTCCGTCTGCCAGCCTCGCCGCCAAAGACTCCGCCTCGTCTGGCGCCATTGTTCGCTTCGATGTGGCACCTGTGGCTGGACCATCCGCGCATACGCAAGGCTGCGGCGATTCAGTTCCTGATCGGCGTCGGATACGGCGGCTTTTGGGCCACGCTGGCGGCCATGCTGTTGCAACTGCATGGCTTGGGGCCCACCGCTGCCGGCCTGATGGCAATTCCGGGCGCCGCCGGCATCCTGGTTTCGCGTGCGGCTGGCCGCTGGACCGATCGCAGCGGTGCGCCGCCGGTCGTCAGGGCCGCCAGTCTCGGCGTGATCGCTGCGTTCGTAGTGTTTTCGTTCGCACCAGTCTCGATCGCCGCAGTGGTGCTTGGCGCCATTCTGCTCGATGCCGGCTTGCGCGCGGCGATGGTCGCCAACCAGACACTGGTGATCGAAGCCAGCCCGGAGGCACGCGGACGCGCCAGTACGGTGCTGATGGTGCATGTTTGGGGCGGCAACGCGGTGGGCGCCTGGGTCGCCAGCGTGGTTTTGACAGGATTTGGCTGGATCGCGGTATGCGGCGTATGTTTCGCCGCTGCAGTGCTGGCCCTGGTGATCGGCTCGCGCGGGTCCGGCAAAGGCGTCATAGCAGGCTGAATCAAGCGCGCACGCGTTGCACCACCAGTTGGCACGCTGCTCGCTTAGATAATAGGGGGGAGTGCGCAGAGATTGTTACGCGATCTCACCAAAAGTAACCATGCGCCTTAATGCAAACGGTATGGGCAGCCGTTAAAATCAGGGCGTTGTATCCAGGGTGAATGAATCGTGTCGCAGGAAAGCTGTGAACCAAGCGCTGAAGACCCGGTGGCCATGCGGCCCGCTGGGGCAGGCGCGCCTGACGCAGCCGAAGTCGCTTTCGAATCGGTGTTCGACTCGGTAGCCACCCTGTTCCGCGAGACCGGCAGCATCCTGCATCAGTTGATCGGGCTGGAATTTCGCAGCGGCCGTGCGCACGACGCGCATATCGAAATCGTCAGGGCGCCCGAAAGAGTACCGGTGTTGATTGCGCGCATGCGACGTAAATGGGGCGCGGTAGCCCATGTGCGGCTGGCGCAAAACCTGCCCGACAACATCGCCGGCCTGCCGCATCCGGAACGTCGCACCCTGGCGGTGATCGAAATCCATGTAGCGCACAGCGTAGCCACCGCCTACTGCCGGGTAAACCGGCTC
>JAYVWK010000227.1:0-3057 GCA_043786185.1 Burkholderiales bacterium | reverse complement strand
ATCGGGTAGTACCAGCGATCAATGTAGTTGGTGCGCCAGTACTGCACGTTGCCGCCGGGAAGACCCAGTTCCACGCCGCCATTCTGCAAGCGCCCGCTGCGGGTGTACAAGGCGCTGTCGCGGGTATCGCGGAACCAACTCACCGTGCCCGGTAAAGTAGCCACGTTGGAGCCATAGGTGCTGACATAGCTTTGCAGGCGGCTCGGCGCCGAGGCCCCCAGGTTATAGCTGGTGTAGTCGGCAGCGATGCCGAACACGAACGTATCGATCGGGGTGTACGGATAGCCGAACCGCACTCCGCCACCGGTACTGGAAGTCCGATAATCACCCAGATTGACATTGGATGCGTTGAAATCCCTGCGATAGAGATCAAACCCGCGACTGATGCCATCGATAGTGAAGTAGGGATTATTGTGCGACAGCGAGTAGACCTTATTGGTCTTGCCGGTACTGATCGACGCTGCCACATAGTTGCCGCTGCCGAAAATGTTGGCTTGCGCGATCGAGGTGGACAGGACTATTTTCTCCGCGCTCGAGAAGCCGGCGCCCAGCAACAACTGGCCGGTCGGCTTTTCCTCGACCTTCACGCTGACATCGACCTGATCCGGTGAACCGGCCACAGCGGGGGTTTCGATTTCCGTATTCCTGAAGAAATCCAGCCGATCCAGCCGCCTCTTGGACTGGTTGATCTTCTCGCCATCATAGTAGGAGCCTTCCAGCTGCCGCATTTCGCGCCGCACCACTTCGTCGCGTGTCCGTGTGTTGCCGGCGATATTGATGCGGCGTACATAGACGCGCCGCCCCGGATCGACAAAAATGGTGAACGCGACGGTCTGCTTTTCCCGATCGATTTCCGGCGCCGCGTTGGCATTGGCGAACGCATAACCTTCGTTGCCAAGGCGGTCCTGGATTTTCTTGGTCGAAGCGGTCAATCGTTCACCGTTGAAAACGTCACCCGGCTTGAGGTCGATCAGCGGACGCAACACCGACTCGCCCACCACCATATCGCCGGCCAGCTTTACTTCGGATACCGTGTACTTCTGGCCCTCGTTGACCGCGATGGTGATGTAGATGTCTTTCTTGTCGGTGGTGATCGACACCTGGGTCGACTCGATAGCGAATTCGAGATATCCGCGGTTGAGGTAGAAGGAACGCAAGGTCTCGAGATCGGCCGTCAGCTTCTGCTTCGAGTACTGATTGTCCTTGCTGTACCAGGAAAACCAACCGCCTTCCGAAAGCTCGATTTCGTCCTGCAGCGTGCTTTCCTTGAACGCGTTCACGCCGACAAAATTGATTTTGCGAATTTTCGCTATTTCACCTTCCTCAACCGTGAAATTGATGCCTACGCGATTGCGGTCAAGCGGCGTCACCGTGGTCTTGACGGTCATCGCATACAAGCCTTTGGAAAGGTACTGGCGCTTGAGTTCCTGTTCGGCACGATCAAGTACCGAGCGGTCGAAAATGCGACCCTCAGCCAAGCCGGCTTCGCGCACCGATTTCTTGACCGCCGCCGCGTCAAACGCCTTCAGTCCCGTGAAATCGATTTGCGCGATCGCCGGGCGCTCCTCGACGGCGACGATCAGCACGTCGCCTTCGACCTCGATGCGCACATCCTTGAAAAAGCCGGTGGCGAAAAGAGCCTTGATCGCCTCCGCGGCACGTTCGTTGGTCATGCGCTCACCCACCTTGACCGGCAGGTAACTGAACACGGTACCCGCCTCGGTGCGCTGTACGCCTTCGACGCGAATATCCCTGATCACGAATGGATCGAACGCGCTCGCGCCGCGCATTGCAAACAGCGATACCAGGGTCGCCGCGAGGACGAAAAGCCAAAACCGGCGCAGGAGGCGCATTGAAAGGACGCTTCTGTTCTAACCGGCCAGCAGCCGGTTTATGTCGTTGTAAAGGGCCAACAGCATCGTTGTCATGACGATCATCAGGCCCAGGCGCGTACCGATTTCCACGACCCTCTCCGAAACCGGTTTTCCACGCAGGATTTCGACCAAATAATACAACAGATGCCCACCGTCGAGCAGCGGTATGGGCAGCAGGTTGAGTACCCCCAGACTGATGCTCACCAGGGCGATGAAATTCAGGTAATAGGTGACGCCCAGGCGCGCGGTCTTGCCCGCGTAGTCCGCGATGGTCACCGGGCCGGACAGGTTGCGCCAGGAAACCTCGCCCGTGATCATGCGGCCCAGCATGCGCAGGCTGAAAATCGACATGTCGTAGGTTTGGGTCACGCTTTTGGTCAAGCCATCGCCCAGGCCGTAGCGCACCTTGACCGGGTCAAGACGATCGCCGATGCGCGCGCCGATGCGCCCGATCCTGCCATCTGGCGCATCGACCGCTGCCGGCGTCACCTTGATCCGCCCATTGCGCCCGTCGCGCACGATCTCGATCACCCGCTCGCGCCCGGCACCGGTACGCATGGCGGTGACGAACTCGTCGCCTGTCGCCAGCGCCTTGCCGTCAACAGCAAGCAGCACATCGGCGGCGCGCAAACCGGCTCGTTCGGCCGGCGAGTCGGGCTCGATCTGAACCACCCGCGGTTGCGGCCGGAACAGCGCGAGACCCAGGGATTTCATGAAGTCCCCGTCGAGTTCGAGCGATTCAATGCGTGTCATGTCGAGTGCCGGAAAACTGATTTCCCCGCGCGCATTGCGCACCTCCAAGCGAACCCGCGCGCGCGCATCCGCCGAGCGCAGTAACCGCCAATGCAGTTCGGTCCACGAGGCGACCGGCGCATCGTCGATGCGCACTATCAGGTCACCCGATTTCAAGCCCGCCTGTTGTGCCACCGAGCCCGCCATGGGCGCGGCGATCTGCGCCGGCGGTTCATCCACGCCATGCAGATTCAAGCCCCAGTAGACAGTGATTGCAAGCAGGAAATTGGCGGCCGGTCCGGCCGCGATGATAAAGATGCGCTTGGCCACAGATTGCGCGTTGAAGGCCCGATGCGCATCGGCAGGTGGCACCGGATCGTCCGGATCATGCCCAAGCAACTTGACGTAGCCGCCCAGCGGAAACGCCGCAAGCGCCCATTCGGTACCGTCG
>JAYVWK010000226.1:0-6458 GCA_043786185.1 Burkholderiales bacterium | reverse complement strand
ACGCGTCAGTCAGCTGATCCTTTTGGGCACCTTCGCGATGCTCTTGATCAGCGCGCATGGCGGGCTGGCGGCGCTGGTATTGGGTGCCATCGCGCTCGGTTTCGGCTATGGCGCGTCCGCGCCGGTCAGCACCCATCTGCTGGTGCCGCGCACGCCGCCATCGATCGTAAATCTGGTGCTGTCGATCCGCCAGATCGGTGTGCCGCTGGGGGGCGTGCTGGGCGCATTGCTGCTGCCGCCGATCGCGCTTGGCATCGGCTGGCAGAACACGCTCTTGCTGCAGGTGCTGCCGGTGCTAGTATTGCTGCTGTTGCTCGAACTGCCGCGGCGTTCGTGGGACCGCGCTGCGGGTGGGTCGGCACCGGTCGACAAGGGCGCGCTGCCGACGCAGGGCGGCCTGTTGCGCGCCAGTGCGGAAATGCGGCGCCTGACCTGCGCCTGCTTCATCTATACCGGAACGCAAATGTGTTTCGTGGCGTTCACCGTGGTGCAACTGACCAGCCGTGCGGACTTCGGCTTGGTCGCCGCTGGCCAGGCGCTCGCGGTGTACCAGATTTTCGGTGTGGTCAGCCGGCCGATCTGGGGCTGGCTCGCCGACGCGTGGCTGCCGGCGCGCTGGCTCTTGGTGTGCCAGGGTTTCGCGATGGCTGCCGCCACCATCGCAGCCGGGCAGTTCGGTCCTGCCTGGCCGGTGCCGCTGGTAATGCTGGTGTGCGCGCTCGCCGGCGCGACCGCGAGCGGCTATACCGGCATCGCCTACGGCGAATATGTGCGCCTGGGCGGCGCGCAGCGTACCGAAGCCACCGGGCTCGGCTCGGCTGCCATGTTTTCCGGCGCACTGGTGATGCCTGCGCTGGCTGCACTGGTGGCCACCAGTTCCGGCAGCTACGCCATCGCCTACACCACCGTCGGCGTGCTGGCGGCGGCGGCCGGCGTGTTGCTGGCAAGCGGCGATCGCCGCAGCCGGGCTTGAACGCCATGGCGGCGGGATGCACTATCGTTGCTGCGGGCGACCCGGGCCCGACCGCCGGCACGGCGGCGCCGCAGCTCCGGGCTGGAAGCCGCTGCTGCGCCCGCGGCCGCTCGATAACGGACGCGCGATGCGGCGAGTCGCCGATGAACCACAGTTTCCGGACCGAATCTTTTGACAGGGGCAGGCCGACATGAACCAACAGTTCTCCGACAAGGTTGCAGTGATCACCGGCGCCAGCCGGGGCATCGGCCTCTTGCTCACGACCAGGTTTGCAAAGGCTGGGGCCAGCGTGGTGTTCGCGGCAAGGCGCGGCGAACCCTTGCGGCAACTCGAAGCCGAATTGACGCAGGCCGGGCATCGCGTTGCCGCCGTGGTTGCCGATGTCGGCCGGCAGGAAGACTGCGAACGCCTGGTGGCGACCGCCGTCGAGCGCTTCGGCACGGTCGACATCCTGGTCAACAATGCCGGCATTTCCGGGGTGCAAAAACCGATCTGGGAGATCGACGTCGCCGAACTCGATGAAGTCATGAGGATCAATGTCAACGGCGCGCTCTGCTGTATTCGCTACGCGGCGCCGCACATGATCGCGAAAAAGCGCGGCGTGATCGTCAACATCGGTTCGTTCACCGGCAAGCGGCCGGCGCTCAATCGCACGGTTTACGCCACCTCCAAGATGGCGCTGGTCGGCCTCACCCGTACGGCGGCGCTTGAACTGGCGCAACACCAGGTGCGCTGCAATCTGATCAGCCCGGGCCCGGTGGAGGGCGAGCGGGTCGAAGAGGTCGTCGCCCGTGCGGCGCGTGCGCAAAACCTGAGCCCGGAGGAGATTCGCAAGAGTTTTCTGGCATGGACACCGCTGGGTGAAATGGTGACCGAAGGCGAAATCTGCGACATGGTCTTCTTTCTCGCCTCCGACGCCGGTCGTCACATGACCGGCCAGGATATCAACATGGATGGCGGGACGGTCATGTATTGAAGTGATCACTCGCCCCACGCTCGGAGCGGCGCGGAGCGCGTCCTTGCCATCCTCCCATCATCGCAAAGTACGGAGAACATCATGTCACAGCAACCCACGCCCGCAACCGTACCGAAAGTCAGGCCGATTCGCCGCATCGTCACCGGTCACGACGCCAGTCAGCGCTCGATCATCGTTTCCGATCAGGCTTCGCCCCATGTAATGGCGATCCACGGCATTCCGACGCACGCCGTGACCGACCTCTGGTCGACCCGCACCACGCCGGCTGACAGTACGGCAGCCGATGTCTGCAAGCTGCCGATCCAGCTGGCGCCGCCTGCCAATGGCTCGGTGTTTCGGGTGGTCGAATTTCCGCCCGACCGTGACTGGCTGGGCCAGGTCGACACCCGGGCCGCATTCGCCTCGATGGGCGAGTCGGCTGCCAAGGCGTTGTCCGGCGCCGCGCAGCAGCCCCATCCGTTCATGCACAAGACGGCGTCGGTCGATTACGCCCTGGTGATGAGCGGTGAAATCTGGGCGGTGCTCGACGCCGAGGAAACCCTGATGCAGGCCGGCGACGTGCTGATCCAGCGCGGCACCAACCACGCCTGGTCGAATCGCTCCGGGAAGCCCTGCCTGATCGCGTTTGTCCTGATCGACGCCGCGCCCGCGGCCGCGCAGTAGCCGGGATCGCCGGACCCGGCCGGACCGGCGTTGAACAATCGTGCGGCCCGGCGTATTCTGACCGGCGCACTCCACGACACAAGGAATATCCGATGGCCGCACATGCAGCGATCCGCGTGCAGGAAATGAACCCGGCGAAGCTCACTTCGCTTTACAAGAAGCAGTTCGAGCTGTCGAAAATCAGCAAGGGCGAGACCGTGGCCGTCGTCAGCGACCTGGGCACCCGCCGCGAGTACGTCGAGGCCGCGTTTGCCGCCGCCGATGAACTCGGTGCCGACATTTACGAAATGTGCGTCAACTCGATCCCCGGCTGGACCAGGGTCGGGGTGCCGACCATCGGCCAATGCAAGGGCACGCTCGATGCGCTGTGTGCGGCCGACATCATCGTCATTTTTCATGTGCCGCTGTTCGCCGCCTGGCTGCCGGTGGCAATGGCCAAGGGCGTGCGGGTGCTGATGATCATCGACGCGCCCGACGACCTGGAGCAACTGATGTCGCCGCCCGGTCTCAAGGATGCGCTCAAGTATGCCGAGGGTGTTTACCGCAAGACCCGTCGGGTGCATGTCAGCAGCGCGGCGGGCACCGATTTCACCTACGAATGTGGCGAGTATCCGGTGATGACCCAGTGGGGTTACGCTGACGAGAAAGGCCACTTCGACCATTGGGGCGGCGGCCATATCCACACCTTTCCCAACGAGGGCAGCGCCAGCGGGGGCGTGGTGATCGCACCGGGCGACGTGATCATCCTGCCGTTCACCCGCTATGTGACTGATCCGGTGCATCTCGAGATTCGCGAAGGTCATGTGACGCGGATCGAAGGCGGGGTCGACGCCAGGCTGATGCAGGAGTGGCTCGATGACGGCCGTGCCGGCGAACACGATCGCGACCCGTTCGCGGTGTCGCACCTGGGCTGGGGCATGAATCCGCAGGCGCGCTGGTACAACCTGGCGCTCAATGGCGATGCTTCCGAGCGACAGCGCGCGGCGATGCGTGTGTTCCCCGGAAATTTCCTGTTTTCCACCGGGCCCAACACCCAGGGCGGCGGCAAGCGCTCGACGCGCGGCCACTACGATGTGCCGATGCGCGACTGCACCGTGAAGCTCGACGGCCGCACCATCATTGAAAAGGGGCGACTGGTCGATCCGCAGATGCGGGTTGCGCGGGTCGCACGCTGAGCTTGGCGGCACCGGCCTCGGGCGCTGCGCCTATACAATGGGTTTGCTGCGGCCGAATCACTGCAGTCGAAGACACCAAGGTCTGCGGTCTGCGTTCAAGAGTTCAATCCGGAGGAGTCACAGCATGAACAAGCACTGCCGCATCATCACCGCCGTTATCGCCTTGCTGCTTGCACCGCTGGCCACCGCGCAAACCAAGATCACCCTGGGCTACACCGGCGCGAACGCCTTCGTGGCGGCGTTCGTGGCCAAGGATCAGGGCTTTTTCGCCAAGCGCGGGCTCGATGTGACCATGCAACTCGTCCCGGTGGGTTCGACCATCCCGGCGGCGATGGCCGGCGGGTCGCTGCAGGTGGGCACGCTGACGCCGCCCGCGTTCCTGCTCGCCGTTGAAGGCGGCATCGAGACCCAGATCGTTTCGGCGGCGACCTTCCAGAGCAAGGCCAACATCACCACCGGCGTGGTGGCGCGGGAAGGCACCAATATCAAGGCCCCGGCCGATTTCCGTGGCAAGCGCGTGGGTGTGCCGGGCTTGAACGGAGTCAACCATGTCACCTTCATGAAGTGGCTCAAGGATCGCGGCACGGAGCCCAGGCAGGTGACCTTCGTCGAAGCTTTCTTTCCGCAGATGGGCGACCTGCTCAAGGGCGGCCAGGTGGACGCGGTGCTGCCGGTGGAGCCGTTCCTCGGCCGCATCGTGCAGTCGAAAGTCGGCTACGTGGTCGCGCCGTATGCGGCCGAGGTCTCGGACAATTATCTCGAGTCGTTCTACATCATGACGCGCGACTTCATGCAGAAGAACCCGAAGGCGGCCGATGCCTTCAAGGAGTCGATCCGCGAGGCCGTGGCCTGGATCGGCAAGAACGAGGAGGCGGCGCGCAAGACCCAGGTCACCTACTTGAAGCTGCCCGAAGCGATTGCGATGAGTATCCGCATGCCCACCCTTAGGAATCGAGAAATAATAACTTGAACAATTACGACTGAACGTTCTGATGCCGAGGCGACAATCGGTAGTTCCATTCGCCATGAAACTCGTCACGCTCGATGGCAAGAGTGGCGAGTTCCTCGTCGGTAACCTTGATCCCCTTCGCGTAGGTATTTTCGTCGATCCCAGCCTTGATACGCAATCCGTCGCGAGTTGTTGTGCTGCCGATGAGGTTAACGACGACTTGTCGGCTGATCAATGGCCGGCCTCGCCAATTGGCGGTGATGTGGCAGAACATGCGGTGCTCGATCTTGTTCCACTTGCTGGTGCCGGGCGGGAAATGACAAACCTGAATCGTCAACCTTATCTCATCAGCAAGTTTCTGCAGTTCTCTTCGCCACAGGCGCACCCGGTAACCGTTGCTGCCGCCGCAGTCGGCGGTAATCAGCAGGCGTGGGGCGCGCGGATAGGTTGCCTCGCCCATTTCGCGCCACCAGCGTCGGATGCTCTGCACTGCGAACTCGGCGGTGTCATGATCGATGCCGACGTTTACCCAACCGGCATTGGCGGTCAGGTCATAGACGCCGTAGGGGGCAACCTTGCCCAATGCGGGATCGATGAAGTCATGAACCCGGACTTTCTCAGGCGTGCCCTTGGGTTGCCACTCCTTGCCGGCGTTCTTGAAGTCACCGATCAATTCCTTCTTCTTGGTATCGACAGAAATGACCGGATCGCCCCCGGTCTGGTATTCCGCCACCGTCTTGGCAATATGGGCAAACTGGGCGTCCCGATCTTCATGCTGCCTGCCTTCCCGAGTCTTACGGGTCGATTGCAGGCTGTATTCCATCTGCGTCAGAAGGTCGCACACCGTCCGTTGACTGACCTCGTGCCCCTGCCCATTGAGTTCTTCTGCCAGGCGGTAGGTGCTCTTGCATGTCCAGCGCAGTGGCGACATCGGATCACCGCGCGCTGTGGGTTCGACCAACGCGTCGAGGTCTCGCAACAGATTGGCATCCTTGACCGTGAGCTTTTTCCGACCACCGCCGGTAGCGCGAATACGCGGACGCGCTTCGCGCTTGACCGCACGTGCTGGCGTCGCCGTCGCCTTCAGTTCGGCAAGACCGGTATGTATCGTAGTCCGCGACATGCCGATCGCCTTGGCTACGGCAGTGACACCCCCGCGGCCCAGACTACGCGCTTCAGTTGCTGCCCACATGCGCAAAGTTGCTTCGTCCAGCCGTCCGGACAGCGCTTGGAATTTCGCCTCGATCGTCGCCAACTCAACCATGGCTCCATCATAGCAAATAATCCGTATTGTTCAAGTTATATTTGCTTAATTCCTTACCGTCGATATCCAGGTCAAGGATCTGCAGTTCTGGATCGATCTGTGCAAGGACTTCGGCGTCACCAGGGGCACGGCGACGGTCCAGCAGGTGCTGCATCAGTAAGCGGGCTGGCGCCTGTCAGGCGCGGCCGGCGGAATCTGCGGCCGGTCGCCTCCGCTCCCAGTCAAACCCGGCCCTGCCTTGAGCACTCCCGTACTTGAAGCTTGCGCCATTTCGATCGCGTTCGGCGCGGGCGCGGCTGCGCGCATGATTCTGAGCGACGCCAGTTTCAGTGTCGGCAAGCATGAATTCGTCTGCATCGTCGGGCCCTCGGGCTGCGGCAAGACCACCTTGCTGCGCATGATGGCCGGCCTGTTGCCGCCCTCCAGCGGCCAGGCGCGTTTCAACGGCAAGCCCGTCA
>JAYVWK010000225.1:0-3056 GCA_043786185.1 Burkholderiales bacterium | reverse complement strand
TCGTCGAGTTCGCTGTTGCTGATGCTGATGTCGCCCTTGACCAGGTCATGCCAACTCACGTCGCCAGTGTCCGGATTGCGAAAGCGGATCACCGGCTTCACGCCCGGTGGCGGCACCTTGCCCTGCGCATTTTCCGGGCGCCAGCGACCGTCGTAGCGCGGCTTCAGGTTATGCGCGCGCTGCTCTTCGCGCAGCGCATCGAGTTCCTCGCGGCTGGCATAGCAACGATAGGCGCGGCCGACGGCCAGCATCTGCTCCAGCACTTCCTGATAGCGCGCCAGGCGCGCGGTCTGGCGGATCGGCCCTTCATCGTAGTCAAGGCCCAGCCAGGCCATGCTTTCGAGAATGACCTGCACCGCCTCTTCGGTGGAGCGCTCGAGATCGGTGTCCTCGATGCGCAAGACGAACTTGCCGCCGTGATGGCGCGCATAGGCCCAGGAAAAGAGAGCTGCGCGGGCATTGCCCAAATGCAGGAATCCGGTCGGGCTGGGGGCAAAACGGGTGCGTACCTGCGGCATGAGGCAATTCTGCTTAAATCAGACAAGCTCGCGATTGTAGCTGCTGCGCTTGGGCGCGGCTTTTTGTTATACTTGGTGACTCTCTTCGGGCGGTTAACTCAGCGGTAGAGTGCCACCTTCACACGGTGGAAGTCACTGGTTCGATCCCAGTACCGCCCACCAAAATTTCAAGGGGCTTCGCACTGTGCGATGCCCCTTTTTGCTTTTCGGTCCAAGCCCGGCAATGGGCAAAAGCTGGCACACCATGCGATGTTGGATTTTGTCGATGACAACGTTATCAGGCCTGGTGCGAAGCCGCTGCCCGAGCCGCAGCCTTTGCATCAGCTTGCGCTTTCATCAGCCCGCAGCGCAGCACAGTGCGGCTGCAACAGGCGCAAATGCTGCGCGACGGGCTCGCGCTCATCCGCGAACGTAAAGCAAACGTAGCCATCACTGACTATTTCGACAAGATCCTTGCGCACTACGCTGCCAAGCTGCGCTGTTCGACCAGTGGCTCACCCAATCGGCATTTGATCCGGGCCGGTTGAGGCCTGGGCGCTGATGCACAGATCAGTCCGCGCATGCTCTGTCCTGGCGCCTGATCAAGCCGGGTCAATCAAGGCGCACGCGAGCGAGGCGACGGCCGCAACCGTTTCGTGCGCCGCCTTGGCGATGAACTTCACCTGCCGTGCGCCCAAGTCCAGTGACCGCATCTGATCCGCCAACACAGCGCTCGGTTTGTCGAGGCCCTCCAGCAGGACTTCAAACGGATAGCCTTTGATCTTCGAGGTGATCGGACACACCACCGCCAGGCCGGAGCGTTGATGATAATTTTTGGGCGACAGCACCAACGCCGGTCTGCGCCCGGCCTGCTCGTGACCGGCTTGCGGGTCAAAGTCGAGCCAGATCAGATCACCTCGATCCGGCACATAACGCGCACGGCTCACCACTCCACGACCTCGCTGCCACGATCCACACCAAAGTCGACCGCCGCGTGGCGATTCGTTGTCGTGATTTTCGAGATCAGGGCATTCATGTCCGGCTTCGCACGCACCGGCTTCAAGATGATCTCGCCATCGCGCAGCGTGACGGTCACCGGGTCACCGGCCTGCAGATTTGCGCTGCGCGCGACGAACTGCGGCAGACGCACGCCCAGGCTATTGCCCCAGCGGGAAATGACGACAGCGCTCATCGGATTTCTCCTCAATTGATATACAACGTGTATTGTGGCACGAAGCAGCGCGAAATGCCGGCCGGGCGCATGAGACGCCCGGTCTTGCCATTCTTACAATGAATGGTCAAAATCATCTACGGAGACAGCACGCACTTCCCACATTTCGGTGCCCGCCCTTGCGCTGGCTGGTTGGCCGCGCGGTTCTGCGCAGCAGGCGCTGCGGCATTGCTGCTGACGACAGGACTCGGCGCTGTCAGAACGGCAAAAATTCATTTTCCACGGCTGAAGGTTCAGGATTGCCAGCCGGTTTACCCTTCGCCGCTGATTCAAGGCATTGGCCGCGAAACACCGGCTGCCCTGCATGACTGCCGACCGCATCTACGCACAGGCCGCCTGCTTGATGAGCTACGGAACCAATCTCGCCGGCCTGTTCCGCCACGCTGCGACCTACGTGGACAAGATTCTCAAGGGCGCCAGGCCGGCCGACCTTCCGGTCGAGCAGCCGACCAGATTCCAGCTGGTGATCAACGGCAAGATGGCAAAGGCCCTGGGCCTGAAGATTCCGCAAGCGCTGCTGATCAGCGCCGAAGAGGTGATCGAATGAAGCGGCGCACACTGCGCCTTGCCTGACCATTCCGTGCTCCGCGCGGATTCGCTCCGATCGGGCGATCTAATGAAAGAAACATCAGACCGCGAATGACGGAATCGCCGCACGCCATCGGTCTGAAACCGTGGGTGGATGTGAGCTTTCAGCGTCCGAGGGCCTGGAAACCGGGGTGCAAGCCGGTTTTCCGGGAAGGCGCGGCTTCCCGGATAGGATACAGACCAAAGGTTGGTCATCTGGCACAGGTGCGGCATACTGTTGACAGGGCTGCAAAACCAGTGAGTGAGTGATGAGCATACTGAATAAAATCGAATCCGAAATAGCGGCGTTGCCGCCCAACCTGCGGGCCGAGGTGCTCGATTTCGTGCAATTCGTAAAACAGCGGCATGGCCTGCCTGCGGTGTCTGCAGCGCCTGCGGACGTCGCTGCCGCGTCGGATATAGGCGATTCGGCCCTGTTTCAGGCGCTTGTGGCGGCGGGACTCGTCGGCTGTGTCGAAACCGATGAGCAACTTGCCACTACATACAAGACCCGGCTCGATTTCTCGGCCAAGAGCGCGATCACGTCATGATCCTGGTGCACACTGCGGCTGCCACGGGCGCAAAGCCGCAGGGCATCCGCTTGATGCGCTGGACCGATGATCGAAACCACGATGCTTGAACCCACAAGGCCCGGCGACATCGCCAGGCGGGCACCAGGCACCTGGCGCGCCGCGAGTGCCTGGGCTGCGTTCGGCTGCGCCGTAGTCCTCCTGTTGCCCGCGCTCGCCAGTGCCGACAAC
>JAYVWK010000224.1:0-10514 GCA_043786185.1 Burkholderiales bacterium | reverse complement strand
CCTGTACAACCTGCGCAACAGCGCACCCTACCGGGCCAAACGCATCGTCAAGAACCGCACCGTGCCGGTCAAGGCGGTCAAGATCGGGGTACGCAAGGCCCCTGCCCCAGAGGGCCGCCCCGGCTTCATCCGCATCGACAGCGTGCATCAAGGCGATCTTGATGGCGTCAAAGGCGTGTATCACATCAACGCGGTGGACTGCGTCACCCAATGGGAGGTGGTGGCCACGGTACAGGGCTTGAGCGAAGCGTTCCTGTTGCCGGTGATTGCCCACATGCTGTCGCAGTTTTCGTTTGAACTGCACGGCTTTCATTCCGACAACGGCAGCGAGTACGTCAACCGCGATGTGGCCAGCATGCTTGAGAAACTGCGCATCGAGTTCACCCGCAGCCGCCCGCGCCGCAGCAATGACAATGGACTGGCCGAGACCAAGAACGGTGCGGTGATTCGCAAGGTGTTCGGCTATGCGCATATCCCGCAAGTGCATGCGGCGCGCTTCAATACGTTCTGCTGCGAGCAGCTCAATCCGTTCCTGAACTTCCACCGGCCCTGCCTGTTCGCCACTGAGCGGCCCGACCCGAAGAAGCCGGGTCGCGTCAAGCGTGTTTACCGCCCGCAGGATGCGATGACGCCTCTGACCAAGCTCGCCAGCCTGCCCGGTGCGCAGGGCCTCCTGCGCGAGGGCGTGACGCTTGCAGACCTGCAGGCCAAGGCGCGGGAGATGACGGATTTGGAGGCGGCCAAGAAACTCAATGCAGCCCGTCTGGTGCTGTTCAGGCCGGTTACAGCGCGTCGCGCTGCTTCCTCCTCTGCATCGGCCATGCGCGCCGCCTGACTCCCTGGGCGCGCCCGGCTCACGTGCAGCGCCGGTCAGTACCTGTGCGGGCGCCAGCTTATAGCGCAACTGCAAGGTCAACTGCCACGTCAACATCAACCACCACGTCAACGGCCACGTCAACGGCCACGTCAACGGCCACGTCAACGGCCACGTCAAGATCAACAACAAAGCGCCGCAGCCTCACCTTCGTCAGCTTCGCTGAAACGGCTTTGATCGCCATCAACGCATTGGCTCCTTCGGCCAATATACTGTCCGCCTCTTCAACCGATCAACTCTGTTCGCACTGCCCCTGCTACCTTTCCTCCAGGCTCATACCTGATTTGGAAAAGACTCAGGTCATGGCACTGCCGGTTGCGCCCGGCGCGCCTTGCAGGGCGCACTGTTTCGGGCGCAGGCCGGGCTCGGATTGGCCTGGCTCTTGCTTTGGTTTGGGTGGGCAATCCTGGCGGAGAAGCCGTCGGGTAGATTCCGCAACCGCAGTCAAAACGAGCGATTCGCAGACCCGCCATGTCCAGCCGAGCATTGCCTGATCTTGCCTTGCAGTTGATGCCTGTCCCATCGTCTGGCGCGGGCGGGCGCGCGCCGCCCGCCGGCGACCATCGTTTCGAAGTGGTGTTCGCGTCGTTCTTCCGCCAGGGGCATGCCCTCACCTTTCGGTGCAGCGAGTCTGGCGAAGTGGCTCTGGATCTGCTGCCGCCGGCCGCGCGGCGCAACTATGCGGATGTCTGTGCCAGGGTTGGCAAGGACTACGCGTTGCCACTGGTGCGCCCGACAGCCAAGTTCACGCACTGAGTTGGTGAATGTTCGGCGCGCATTGCGTGCTTCGGGATTGATAACGCGGTGCGTTTGCCACCGGCAGCGGCGTAGCCAGTGTGTCAGGCCCGTGCGGCGCCAGCGTCGGCAAGTCGGCAGGTCTGGAACGAGTCGGTGGCGCAAGGCGCTGACCTGCATCTGAGGGAAGGCGATGCCCGCCGATGTTCCCTGTCTTGCGGTTTCTACAGGAATGGATATATACTAAAATTTCTGTAGAACATGTTCGCATCACATCACACCACATGCAGGCACCGCGCAGCAATCCGGCCGTCCGACCCGACGCCGCCATCCGGCGCGGCCAGGTGCTGACCGCGGCCGCCCTCAGGGCCGCCGAAGTGCTCGGCATCACGCAAGCGCAACTGGCGCAAATCATCGGCCTATCCGCACCAACGATTTCGCGCATGAAAAGCGGCGACTACACGCTCTCGCAGGAGCGCAAGGAATGGTCGCTGGCGGCGCTTCTGGTGCGCCTGTACCGCTCGCTCGATTCCATCGTCGCCGGGCGGCAGGAAGACGCGCGGGCCTGGCTCAACAGCGCCAATCGCGCCTTCGACAACGCGGTGCCGGCGCAACTGCTCTCCGACGTGCAGGGCCTGGTGCATGTAGTGGACTATCTGGATGCCGCCCGCGGCCCGCTCTGATGCGAAGGTCGCAGTCGATACCCGCGTGTGGCGGGCAGTGGAGTCGCAGCATGTGATTTCCACCATGCGCTTGGTCGGCAACGAACCCGTCGATCAGAAGCTGCTGGAAGAGATTCTCGAGGCGGCCAAGCCGCCGGTGCCGGCGGCGGCGCGCCACTTGCACTGGCTGTTGGCGACACCATTCCGCTACGCGCCACGCATCGGCGGCAGTCGCTTTCGGGCGCGCGGCGAGCCAGGTGTTTTCTACGGCGCGGTCGCCGCACGCACTGCCTGCGCCGAAGCGGGGTTCTGGAAGTGGCGCTTCGTGCGCGATAGCGCCGGCTTGCGCGGACTCGATGCGCATTCGATGATGCTTTTTCCGGCGCGCATCCGGGCAACCTGCTGGGATCTGACGCGATCGCCGTGGGCCGCGCGCCGGGCGCAGTGGGTGGGCGCCGGCGACTACGCACCTACACAGGCGTTGGCGGCGCGGGCGCGCGCAAGTGGGGTTTCTGTCATCGTGTACGAGTCAGTGCGTGACCCGCTGCGCGGTATCTGCGTGGCCGCCCTCGATCCCGAAGCGCTGGTCAATGCCGACCCGCTGATGCGCGCCCAGTCCTGGTTTCTCACCGTGCGCGAGCGCTCGGTGATCTGGCAGCGCGAAGGTTCGAGTCTGTTCGAATTCGATTTCGCGCCGTTTGCAGATTAGCCCTTGGCCGCTGCTGCCTGCAGCGGCGTCGGCCTCGGCGAAACACCAGCGAGTGCCCCGGCCGGCACGCAGGCCCATGCCGAAGTTCAGGCCGGAACCAGTCCTGCTTCCAGGGCCTTGATCTGCAGCGCCAGCACCTTCGAGTAAATCCGGCACTGCGCGAAGCTGCCGGCGATGAACCACAGGCCCGGCTGGCCGGTGGGCGTCCACATGTTGCGCAGCTCCTGTTTCTGCCAATCGATGCCCCACACCGGGCCCACGCGCGCAGCGACCTCCTCGCCAAACAGTTTTCCAAGCGCATGCTGCTGGCCCTTGTAACCGGTCGCCAGCACCAATAGATCAGAGTGCAGCAGGTCGCCGTTTTTCATGCGAGCCCCACCGGCTTCGAAGGCCTCGATATCGGCGAACTGCCTGATGGCGATCTTGCCTTCGGCGATCAGGTTCGAGCAGCCGACGTTGAAATAGTAGCCACCGCCACGCGTCAAGAACATGAACTGCCAGCCGGTTTTGTCTTCCTCATTGATGCGAAAGCCGGCGCGTCGCAGGTCGTTCAAAAGCGGCGCGTCGAGCGCGCGCGCCTCGTCAGCCATGAGGCGGTGCGATTGTTCAAACAAGGCCAGCGGCGTGGAGGCGGCGATCAGGTCGCATTCTTCCAGCGCCCGACCTTCGCTGTAGATGGTGTAAGGCAATTGCGCCGTCGGTTCGACGTTTACCACCAAGGTCGGGCTGCGTTGCACCAGGGTGACTTCGGCGCCGTTGGAATACAGGTCCTGGGCGATATCGTGGCCGCTGGTGCCGGTGCCGATCACCATCACCTTGCGGCCCGCCCATTGCGCGGCGTCACCGTACTGGCTGGCGTGAATGCATTGGCCCTTGAAGTTGGTAAGGCTGGCTATCTCCGGCAGATTCGGAATGGCGCTGGCACCGGTGGCCAACACGATGTGCCGCGGATGCAGGGTACGGGTGCCGTCGGCACGCCGCAGTTGCGCAGTCCAGCGGCCGGCTGCGGCATCAAAGCTGGCGCCGATCAATTCGGTGCTGGTCCAGAAGTTGATTTCCATCGCCTCCGCGTACGACTCGAACCAGTTGGCCAGCTTGTCTTTCGGGATGTAGGTCGGGAAGTTGGGCGGGAAATGCATGTAGGGCAGGTGGTTCACCTGCACCTGGTTGTGCAGGGTCAACGCGTGATAGCGCAGGCGCCAGTTGTCGCCCACGCGTGCACCGCGATCCACCACCAGCGTATCGACCCCCAGTTGCCGCAAACGCGCGCCGACGGACAAGCCCGCCTGGCCGCCGCCCACCACCAGTACTTCGGGATCATGGTTCTCGTAGGCCGCCGCGGCAACGCGCCTGTCCTGCCAGTTTGGTCCCTTGAAATCACGTGAGTACGATTCTCCGCGCGGCCGGCGGCTACCGATGTTTTCTTCATGGCCCTTGATTTCGTCCACTGCGGTGAAGAGCGTCCAGGCGCGCGGCATGTTGCCATGGGCAGCCCGCGGGTCCAGGCGCAGCACACCCTGGGCGCGTGCGCCCGCGGTTTCAAAGCGAAAAAACGCCTCGATGGTGCGCGCGCCGGCGCGCGTGACCAAGCCCGGTGCGGTGCGGGCAGGGTCGATGCGAAAGTTGCTGGCCGCCTTGTCACCGGCATGCTGCTTCAAGCTTGTCGCGATCGCAGGCGCGCCGCTGACCGTGGTAACTCCCCAGGTAAAGGCAAGCAGGTCGCGCCAGTGTGAAACCGGCAGGAACAGGGCTTCAAGCGCCGCCACATCTCCGGCCGCAAGCGCCTGCTCGAATTCGGCGAGCCAGCGGGTAACGGCTGCCGACACGCTCTCATGCATCACATCCAGTGTTTCCATGTTTCCCATCGGATTCTCACTCCCGGTTTTATTCGACCTTGATGCCGGCCGCCTTGACCACCGCCGCCCAGCGTTCCATGTCTTTCTTGACGAAGGCGGTGAATTCCTCCGCTGTGCCGGCCATCGGCAACAGTCCGGCCTTTTCCATGCCGGCCTGGATGTCAGGCATGCGCATCACCTCGCGCAGCGCGGTTTGCAGTCGCAACTGGATATCCCGTGGCGTCGCACTGGGCGCGAACAGGCCGTACCAGTAGTCCATCAGATATTCCGGCACGCCGGTCTCGACGAAGGTCGGTACTTCCGGCAGGGTCGGTACCCGCTGCGCGCTGGCCACTGCGATCGGCTTGAGCCGGCCACCCTTCATCAGGCCGATCACCGAGGGCACCGTGGTGAACACCAGTTGCACCTGGCCCCCGGCCAGATCAGCCACCGCCGCACCGGTGCCCTTGTAGGGCACGTGCGCGATATCGACTTTGGTGATGTAGCGGAACAGTTCGGCACCCATGTGTGCGCCGCTGCCGGTGCCGGCCGAACCATAGTTGATCTGCCCGGGCCGCGCGTTGGCCAGCGCGATCAGCTCGCGCGGCGTGGCCGCCGGCAGCGCCGGATGCGCCACCAGGATCATCGGCGTGACCGCCATCGGTGCCAGGGCCACGAAGTCGCGCCACACGTCGTAGCCGATTTTCGGCGTGACGCCGGGGTTGATGCCGATCTCCGAAATCGAGCCGATCATCAGGGTCAGGCCGTCCGGTGCCGCCTGCGCGGTGTAGCGTGCGCCGATGGCGCCGCCCGCGCCGGCGCGATTTTCCACCAGCACCGGCTGGCCCAGGCGCTCCGACAGGCGCGGCGCGATGATGCGCGCCAGGATGTCGGTGCCGCCGCCGGTGGCGAACGGCACCTGCAGCCTGACGGCTTTGTCCTGCGCGTTCAGGGCGCCGCCGCCCAGCGCGGCAAGTGAAAGCGCAAGTACTACCGATAAGCGGCGCATCTTCAGGCCGCGCGCTCGGCAGCCAACAACGGCACCGACGGCATTTCACGCAACAGGCGGCCGCAACCCGGCACGCTGGCATGGCCACCGATGATTCTCAGCACCGCCCACAGCGCCATGTTGTTGGTGGTCAACACAGGCTTGGCGGTCGCCGCTTCAAGGCGCTCGACAATCGATGCCGTCCACCAGTTGCCGCAGGCCAGGAACACCGCGTCGGCTTCGCTGCGGTCCACCTGCAAGCCATGGTCGAACGCGGTTTGCGGGGCCAGGCGACCGATATCGTTGTTGCGCATGACGCCCATCGCCACCTGGCTCACCACCTCGATGCCGTGTGCCTGCAGGAAGGCCGCCACCACCGTGTTGGTCTGGGCAGCCCAGGGCGCGGCCAGCGCAACGCGGCGGATGTTCAGGGCGGCGAAGGCTTCGAGCATGGCGGTGGCGGCGGTGGTGGCGCGCTTGCCCGTGGCATCCCCGATGCGCTTGATCAGTTGCGTGTCGTAGCCGCGGCCCATGCGGGTCGAAGGCGCGGTGGCCGCCAGCACGATCACGTCGACATCGGCATCGGCCAGCTTTTGCGACTCTTTCTCCAGTTCGGCCACGATGTTGAGCGTGGAGTCCGGATCGACGCTTGCCAGCGACAGGCGGGTCACATGCAGCGACACCGAGGCCGGCAGCATCGCCGCGAATTCCGGCTCCTGGGTGGAGTTGGACGAGGGCACCAGGAGACCTACGCGTTGCGTCTTTTCGATTCTGTTCATTTGGTTCTCTCCGCTAGTGTTGATGATGTCCGATGTCAGGGGCCGGGTTTGCGCTTGTTGTGCTCACCGCCAGCACCTTCCGACTCCGCGCCGAGACAAGCACGGCTACTCTACCGCAGCAGGGGTGTCCGGGCCGGCGGACCAGCCAAAGCGCCCGCAAGCGCACCGTCGGCATGCCTGCATGCCTCGGCGATCAGGCATCGCCTGTGTTGAAACCGACTTCGCAGCTGCCAAGCCCGTCTACCTTCCCGCGCACCCTGCATGCGGCTGGTGCGAACAACATGCCGGTGCATGAGCCGGTGGTGACGATCTGACCCTGGCGCAGACCCAGGCCACGGGCTGCGCAATGGTTTGCCAGCCACACCAGCACGCGCCCGAGATCCTGCGCCGGGTTGCCGCCGACTTGGTCGGCCACCTGTTTGTCATCGAACCATTGCTGTGCCGCCAGCTTTTGCGTGGCCAGCAGGCCTGGCTGAAACGGCACTTCGGCGCCGGTCACCAGGGCGCCATGCGCCCCCAGGTCGGCCAGCATCGCAAGCGGCGCGGCCTTGGGGAATTCGAGCAGGCGGGTTTCCACCACCTCGATGGCCGGCAGCGCAGCGCCAATGGCGGCCAGCACTTCGTCAAGCGTATACGGCGCCTCGCGTTCGGGCAGGTCGGTATCGAAGCGTAAAGCCAGTTCGGTCTCGATGCCGCGCGCGCGCCACGCGCCATCAGGCAGGCTCGCGGGCGTTGCCAGAATGCCGGTGGCTGGCAAGGGTGCGCAAGTCGGTTCGCGGTCGGGCCCCTTGGCGCCGACCTTCCAGCCGCCGATCGGGCCCAGGCTCTGGATCACCAGGTCCTGCACCGCGTAGGCGTGCGCCGCTTCGGCAAGGGCCAGGTCGTCCAGCGATACGCGGGTGCGGGTGCGGCGTGCATCGAGCAGGCGCCGCGCGGCGGCGGCGATGCGTTCATCCAGCGGCGGGTGCAAGGTGACGGTGTTGGACATGGTGGCTACGCTTGAGGGTGGGAAGGAACAAGCACGGGCGCTGTGCTTTGGGGGTCGAGGCCAGGGCCGTTGGCACAGTGTAACCAGCGCCCGGCGGCGCGTGCTTGCTGCGCCCGCTCAGGCCATGGAATCAATGAGTCCGAACAACAAGCGACAGGCTTCGCCGAAATCGGCGATCTCCATCGCCTCATGCGGATTGTGGCTGCCGTGGTCGTTGCGCACGAACAGCATGGCGCAGGGAATACCTTCGCCGGCGAACACTGCGCAATCGTGGCCGGCGCCGCTGGCGATGTCGGGCGCATCGATGGCCAGTTCGGTGGCGAGGCCGCGCAGGCGCGCGCGCAGGCCCGCGTCCATCACGGCCGCATTGCCGTGCATATGCGGGCCCAAGTCAACCAGCACATCGCGCCTGCTTCCCACCTCTTGCGCGATGGCCGCCACCTGCACCAGCATGTCCTTCAACACCTGGTCGTCATGGCTGCGGATATCCATGGTGAAGTTGACCTCGCCGGGAATCTTGGTCATGGTGTGCACTCGCGCATCGGTGGCGAACTGGCCGATGGTGCACACCAGATCGCGGCCCTGGCTCTCGAAATCGAGCCACAGGGCTTCCAGGCGCTGCGCGAACTCGACCGCGGCGAACAGCGCATCGCGGCGTGCCGGGCGCGGTACCGCACCGGCGTGGCCATAGGTGCCGATCACCCGGGCATGGCGAAAGCGCAGGTTGCCGCGGATCGCGGTGACGATGCCGCAGGCGCGCTGCATGTCGACCAATGCCGGCCCTTGCTCGATGTGCAGTTCGATATACGCGCCAATGCGCCGCGGATCGAGATGGTGCCTGCCCGCTGCCACCGCGTCCGGATCGAACCCTTCTTCGCGCATGTGTTCACGCAGGCTCTTGCCGGTATCGAAGCGCACCACCTCCAGCGCCTCCGCCGGCAGCCGGCCGAAGGCGGCGCGGCTGCCGATGTAGTGCGCCGGAAACCACGACAGCTCCTCGGCGCGAATCGCCATCACGGTGAGATCGACGCGCGGCGTGCGGCCCAGACGTTTCAACCTGGCCAGGGCGACCATGCCCGCGACCACACCGGCCGCACCGTCGTAGTTGCCGCCGTGCGGCACGCTGTCCAGGTGCGAGCCCAGCATCACGCAGGGCGCCGCGCGGTCGCTGCCGGGCAGGGTCATGTAAAGATTGCCGGCGAAGTCGGTGCTGATCTCAAGTTGCATACGTTCGGCAAGCCCGCGCACCAAGGCATGCGCCATGCGTTCACCCGCACCGAACGACGCGCGCGTGACGCCGGGCGGGTCGCTGCTTCCGCTTCGCAGGTCGGAGTACAAGGACGCGGCCAGTTCCGCGTCGGCAGGCTCGAAGTGGATCATGTCGATCCCATGGGGCGGGTTCGGATGGCGCGCCTCACGCGGCCACCGGCTTGTTGACCCCGCGCATGATGCGCGGGCGCGTCGCCGGGCCCTTGAACTCCAGCGTGTTGCCATCGATATCGTTGAAGTAGATCGAGGGCCCGTAGCCCCCCGACCCGTAGCGGTCCTTGATCTCGCCCGGCACGATGCCGAAGGGTTTGAGGCGGCGCGCCAGAGTGGCTGCATCGAGCGCGGCCACGCGCACTGCGAAGTGATCCATGTTGGGCTGGGCGTTGGCACCACGCTTGCGGCCCGGGACAAGATCGATCAGTGAATCGCCAACGCGCATTTGAATGATGCGCGGTGTTTTCAGTTGGCGTTCGATGCGCGCACCCATCACCGCGCGGTAGAAGGCCACGCTCTTGGCAAGGCTCTCTACCCGCAATACCACGTGATCGAGTCCTAAGACCTGGTTGCGGCTAGTCATGTGCTTTGCTCCTTGCTGGGTTTGGGTTCAAGTTCGCATCTTGAGGCACTTCGAAAAGTACTTGAAGATTTGCCGCTTATCGTACAAGAGTATCAGCGTTGAAAGGGTCATATGGCGCGGGCGGAAAGGTCGTTGAGTCGGCCTGCGAAGGTGGGCCGCAACGGGCATCGTTGGCGGCAAGTCAAGTGCGACCCCATCACGCTGCTAAGCTACACGGCTTTTCGCGCAATCAATCAACCACCAACGGGAGCATCAACAATGAAATTCGTGACCTACAAATCCGGCAGTGAAGAACGCCTGGGCCTTCTGGACGACGCACGCGGCGTGCTCGACGTGGTCAAGGCCGGTCGCGCCATGGTCGGCCGCGACCTGCCCGGCAACATGCTTTCCTTCATCGCCGCCGGCGACCCGGCCTTAGCCGATGCGCGTCGCCTGCTCGAAGCCGACAGCGGCTGGATGCCCTTGGCCTCGGTCAAGCTGATGGCGCCGATCCCGCATTACAAGAAGAACGTGTTCTGCATCGGCCGCAACTACAAGCTGCACATCGAGGAAGGTGCGCGTGCGCGCGGCGTGTCGGTCGCCTTTCCACCGGTGCCGGAATTCTTTTCCAAGCCGCCCACCGCCGTGATCGGCAATGGCGACGACATCCAGTGGGACAGCCGCTGCACCCAGCAGCTCGATTACGAGATCGAGCTGGGCATCGTGATGGGGCGCAAGACTTCCAACCTGAGCGAGGGCAATGCCTTGTCGGCGGTATTCGGCTACACCATCGTCAATGATGTCTCGGCGCGCGAGGTGCAGAAGGCGCACGGCCAGTGGTTCAAGGGAAAGAGCTTCGATACCTTTGCGCCGATCGGCCCGTGCATCGTCACCGCCGACGAATTCGGCGACCCCAGCGGCCATCAGCTGGTGCTCAAGGTCAATGGTGAAGTGCGCCAGGACTCCAACACCTCCGACATGTTGTTCAACTGCGAGCAGATCGTCGCCAGCCTGTCGGCCGGCGACGATCTGCTGGCAGTTGAACAGCATGTCGGAGGTGTTGGAATCCTGGCGCACTTCGCCGTTGACCTTGAGCATCAGTTGATGGCCACTGGGGTC
>JAYVWK010000223.1:0-5499 GCA_043786185.1 Burkholderiales bacterium | reverse complement strand
ACCGGATAGGCGCGCAGCGCGGCAATGGCCAGCATGGCGGTATACAGGCGCGAACGGTTATCGCCGATCACCGTCACCGCGTGGCCGGCGGCGACGCCGTGCGCCTCCAGCGCGGCGGCCAGCGCCAGCACGTCGCCATGCAGCGCGCGCCAGTTCTGCTCCTGCCAGATGCCGTGGTCACGCTCGCGAATGGCAATCCGCTCGCCGTGCAGGCTGGCGTTGCGCGCCAGCGCCGCGATCAGGGTGGGCGGAAAATCGACAATCGCGTTCACGCCGCCACTCCCGCCTGCAGCGCGGCGCGCCGACCAAGATAGGCCGCCACCACCCTGGGATCGGCGATCGCCTCGCGCGGCTTGCCCTGGGCGATGGTCTCGCCGTAGCTGAGCACCATCACGCGATCGCAGATCGACATCACCACGTCCATGTGATGCTCGATCAGAAGAATGGAGACGCCACGTTCGTCCCGCGCGTCGAGAATGAAGCGGGCGATGTACTCCTTCTCCTCCTGGTTCATGCCGGCCATCGGCTCGTCAAGGATCAGGAACTTGGGTTCGGCCGCAAGAGCGCGCGCCAGTTCCACGCGTTTCTGCAGACCTGGCGGGATCGATTCGACCGGCAGGTCGCGAATATCCTGCAGCTGCATGAAGTCGATGATTTCCTCGACGATGCGGCGATGCGCGACCTCCTCCTTGGCAGCCCACACCCAGTAGAACAGCGATGCCAGTGCGCTTGGCCGCATGTGCACATGCCGACCCAGCAGGATGTTTTCCAGCACGCTCATGCCGCGAAACAGGGCGAGGTTCTGGAAGGTGCGCGCCAGCGACTGCTGCGCCACCCGATACGGCTTCATGCGCGTGATGTCCTGACCGAACAGATGCACCGTGCCGTTCTCCGGCGGGTAGAAGCCGGTGATCACGTTGACCATGGTGGTCTTGCCACTGCCGTTGGGGCCGACCAGGCCGAAAATCTCGCCTTCGCGTACCGCCAGCGAGACACCCTTCAAGGCACGCAGGCCGCCGAATGAGCGGTCGATGTTGTCGCAGGAGAGCACCACCGGGTGTGGTGCCACGCCAGCCGGTTCTGCCGGCGCGGCACTATCCACCCGCGGTAGCGGCGCTGTGCTCACCTGGCCTGCTCCCCCATTTTTGTCTCCTGAATCGAATTCATTTCTGTTTTGGTACCGGTGTTGCCATTCACATCCTGAAAACACCGTAGTGCGGGTCTTCGATCGGCGCATTCATGGCCGCCGAAAGCGCCATGCCGAGCGCATTGCGGGTATCGGTCGGATCCAGTATGCCGTCATCCCACAACTCGGAGGTCGAATAGTATGCGCTCGACTCGCGCTTGTAATCTTCAAGCACCGGATCACGGATCGCCGCGATTTCCTTGGCCGACAGCGCCTGACCGGAACGGGCCAGCTGACGCAGCTTGACGTCGGTAAGCACATTCGCTGCCTGGTCTGCACCCATCACCGAAATCTGGCTTTGCGGCCACATGAAGAGAAAGCGCGGGTCGAAGGCGCGGCCCGACATGCCGTAGTTGCCGGCGCCGAAGGAGCCATTGCAGATCACCGTGAACTTCGGCACCGCGGAGCCCGACACCGCCATGATCATCTTGGCGCCGTCCTTGGTGATGCCGGCACGCTCGTACTCGCGCCCGACCATGTAGCCGGTGATGTTTTGCAGGAACACCATCGGCGTGCGGTTCTGGTTGCACAACTGCATGAAGTGCGCGCCCTTCAAGGTGCTGTCGTTGAACAGCACGCCGTTGTTGGCCAGAATGCCGATCTTGTAGCCCCACAGGTGCGCGAAACCGCACACCAGGGTACTGCCGTAGGCCGGCTGGTATTCATGAAAGCGGCTGCCGTCGACCATGCGCGCGATCACTTCACGCATGTCGAACTGCACCTTGATGTCGCGCGGGATCACGCCGTACAGTTCGGCCGGGTCGTAGGCTGGCGCCTCCGGCTCCTGCCACTCGATCGCGGTCTTCTGCGGCCGGCGCAACTGCGCCACGATGTCGCGCGCAATCGCGATCGCTTCCAGCTCGGACGATGCCGGATAGTCGGCCACGCCCGATACCCGCGTGTGCATGTCAGCGCCGCCCAGTTCCTCAACCGTAACCTCCTCGCCGGTGGCCGCCTTGACCAGCGGCGGCCCGCCCAGGAAGATGGCGCCGGTGCCGCGCACGATCACGTTGTAGTCGGACAAGGCCGGCACGTAGGCGCCACCGGCGGTGCAGTGGCCCAGCACCAACGCCACCTGCGGCACACCCATTTTCGACAGGATCGACTGGTTGCGGAAAATCCGCCCGGCGTAATAGCGGTCGGCAAACAAGGTCGATTGCAAGGGCAGAAAGCCGCCGGCACTGTCGCACAGGTGGATCACCGGCAGCCGGTTTTCGATCGCGATGTCGAGCGTACGGATGATTTTCTTTATCGACAGCGGATACCAGGCACCGCCCTTGACGCTGGCGTCATCGGCGTGAATGATCACCTCGCGCCCAGCGACGATACCGATGCCGCTGACAATGCCGGCGCCCGGTACCTCACCTTCATAGGCCATGTTGGCGGCCAGGGTCGAGAGTTCAAGAAACGGCGTGCCGGGGTCGAGCAGGTGCGTGAGGCGCTCACGGATGAACAGCTTGTTCTGCCGCTCCAGGCGTTGCATGTCGCGCGCCGGCCGCACCAGTCGCGCCTTGTGTTGCCGCTCCTTGAGCTCGTCGGAAAGGCGACGGTTGTGCGCCACATTGGCCTGGAAATCGGCCGAGAGCGTGTCAAGCCGCGATTCGATGCGCTTCATGGCGCGCTCCCGGTGTCGGGCTCGAGCGTGACCAGTGGCGCGTCGCGCTCGAAACTGCGGCCGAGTTCCACATGCAAAGTCTTGACCACGCCATCGCGCGGCGCGCCGATCGTGGTTTCCAGTTTCATGCTCTCTATCACCAGCAACGCCTCGCCGCGCCGCACGCTGGCGCCGGCGGCCACATGCACGGCCACCACCGTGCCCGGCATCGGTGCGGGCACGCTATCGTCAGCCGCGCCCTGCCCCTCAAGCGACAGGCGGGTGAGCGCGTCGGAATAGCACAATCTGTAGGCGGCGCCTTGCATATGCACGTGCACCACGTCGCCGTCAACGGCCACCACCAGCGGCACAGTCCTGCCGTCAATCTGCAGCCGAAAATCCTGCGGCCCCAGCGTCTGCAGATCGACGCCAATCGCAGCATCACCGGCGTGCAACATATAAGCTTTGCCCGCGCGTGACAACCAGACCGTGTGCGCGACCTCATCGAAAGTGAACATGTGCCCACTCATGATGCCGCCAGCGCCGGGCTCAAGCCGATGGAGCATGCCTGGCGATATTCGGCTGCGATGCGCGCGACCAGTGCCGCCACCGCCGGAATATCGTGAATCGTGGTGATGCCGTGGCCGGCGCTCCAGATATCTTTCCAGGTCTTAGCCTCGGTATCGGTGAGCGAACTCATGTCGGGCGCCTTCGGCGGCAGGGTTGCCGGGTCGATGCCGAAGCGGGTGATCGAAGGCAGCAGGAAATTCGCATGCACCCCGGAAAAACGATCGGTGTAGAGCAGTTCATTCATGCCGCAATCGACAATCATCTGTTTGTAGGCGGCAGGCGCGCCGGATTCAAGGGTGGCGAGAAAGCGTGTGCCCATATAGGCCAGATCGGCACCCAGGGCTTCGGCCGCGCGCACCTGATGGCCGTCGCTGATGCCGCCACCCAGCACCAGGCAGCCGTCCCAGAATTCGCGGATCTCGCGCACCAGGGTGAAACCGCTTTGCGCCGAGGCGTGCCCGCCAGCACCGGCGCCTACGCAGATCAGCCCGTCAACCCCGGCACCGATGGATTTGCGGGCATGATCGGCATTGATCACATCGCAGAACACGATGCCGCCGTAGGCATGCACGGCATCGACCACCGTGCGCGGATTGCCCAGACAGGTGATGACGAACGGCACCTTGTGGCTGACCACGATCTCAAGATCAGGCTCGAAGCGCGGATTGGTGCGATGCACGATCAGGTTGACGCCGTATGGTGCAAGCGGCGCGCACGGATGCGCCAACCGATACGCCGCCAGGTCGTCCTCGATCTGCTTGAGCCAGGCGTCGAACTGCGCCTGCGGCCGCGCGTTGACGTGGGGAAAGGTACCCACCACGCCGGCCTTGCACAGCGCTGCGACCAGCGGTGGAAACGACACTAAGAACATCGGTGCGCCGATGGCCGGTAGCGCCAGGCGGCCGCGAAACAATTCCGGTATCGGCATGGCTTTTTAGTTCCTCCACGCGCCCATGGCGGCATGCAGGGCCGGCACCGCGTCGGCGGCGTCGCGCACCGGGCGTGTGACCAGTGCCGCTACCGCGAGCAATTGCGTGACCTGTTGGGCCGACGCGATTGGCGTTTGCGCGATCTCCGGGTTGGCATCGAGAAAACCGGTATGCACCTGGCCGGCAACAAACATCGGGTGCACCAGCAGGCGGCGCAGAAAGGCGATATTGGTGTCGCACCCAAGCAGCACGAAATCGGCCAGCGCAGTATCGGCACGCGCCATCGCGTCGGCGCGGTCAACGCCATGCACGATCAACTTGGCCAGCATGGGATCGAATGCCGCCGTCACCGCGCCGCCCTGCGCGATGCCGCTGTCCACCCGCACGTCGGGCGGCAGGCGCAGCGCCAGCACCGGCCCGGTGGTCGGAGCGTAGCCGCGTGCCGGGTCCTCCGCGTAGATGCGGAACTCGATCGCGTGCCCCTTTGTCATCACGTCGGCTTGCGCAAAGCCCAGTGCTTCGCCGGCAGCAACCCGCAACTGTTCGCGCACCAGGTCAATGCCGGTGATCATTTCGGTCACCGGATGCTCCACCTGCAAGCGCGTGTTCATCTCCAAAAAATAGAACACGCCGTCGCCGAAGATGAATTCCACCGTGCCGGCGTTGCGGTAGCCGGCGGCGCGCGCGATGCCGGCGGCGGTTTCGCAAATGCGCGCACGGGTCCCGGCATCCAGCGCCGGTGATGGCGATTCCTCGACGATCTTCTGAAAGCGCCGTTGCACCGAGCATTCACGCTCGAACAGGTGCACCAGGTTGCCGTGCGCGTCGCCCAGCACCTGCACCTCGATATGGCGTGGCGCCTCGATATAGCGCTCAACATAGAGGCGCCCGTCGCCGAAGTAGCGCTGTCCTTCACTGCGGGCACGCACAATTTCACCCTCGAGCGCGCCGACCTCGCGCACGATGCGCATGCCCTTGCCGCCACCGCCGGCGGCCGGCTTGATCAAAAGCGGGAAGCCGACTTGGGCTGCGCGCACGACGAAAGTGGCCGGATTATCGTCCTCGATCGCCGCAGGCGCCACCGGGAAGCCGCCGACGGCCACAAAGGCGCGCGCGCGCACCTTGTCGCCCATCAGGTCGATCTGCTCCGGCGTGGGGCCGACGAATACCAGGCCGGCTGCGGCCACGGCGCGTGCGAAAGCGGCGTTCTCCGACAAAAA
>JAYVWK010000222.1:0-18043 GCA_043786185.1 Burkholderiales bacterium | reverse complement strand
CGCGAGAAGACGCGCCTGCGCGCGGCGCTTGCCAGCGGCGAGGAAGTGGCGCTCTTCCTCGCGCGCGGCAGCGTGCTGCGCGGCGGCGATTGCCTGAAGGGCGACGATGGGCGCATCGTGCGCATCGTAGCGGCGCCAGAACCGGTATTGCGTGTCGAATGCCACGATGCCGACGAATTCGCCCGCTGCGCTTATCACCTGGGCAACCGCCACACGCCGGTGCAACTGCTAGGCCGTCAGGCCGACGGTCATTACACGCTCCTGATCCGCGCCGATCATGTGTTGGCCGATATGCTGGCGGGCCTGGGCGCGCATTCGGACCAAGCGATCGAGCCTTTCGAGCCTGAGACTGGCGCCTACGGCGGGCACTCGCATGTGGGCGGCCATGGCGACACCGGACACGGCCATGCGCACGACCACGGCCAGCATGCTGCCAGCGCGCCTCCGCATCCTGGCAGCCGCATGCCGGTGCATCAGCCAAAGATCCATCGCGCCGATCCGGGAATCTGGAAAGGCACGCAGGACAAGTGAACGCCACAAGCCTTGCGCCTGCGCAATTGCTGCGCCTGCTGCACCTGGCGAGTCCGGGCTTGCCGGTGGGCGCCTACAGCTATTCGCAGGGTCTCGAAGCGGCCATCGAAGCGGGGCACGTCACCGATGAAGCCGGCGCCGGCCAATGGATCGCCGACGTCCTGGCGTTTTCGGTGGCGCGCCTGGAGGCGCCGGTCTGGTGCCGCCTGTACCGCGCCTGGGATACCGACGATGCCGACGCGGTCGCACATTGGTCGAGTTTTTTCATGGCCTCGCGCGACAGCGCCGAACTGCGCGCCGAAACCGTGCAGATGGGTTACTCGCTGGCACGCCTGCTGCGCGACTTGTTTCCGCACGATGCGCGGGTGATGCGCTTCCCTGCCGATCTGACTCAGGCCATGATTCCGTATCCGGCTGCGATGGCTGCCGCCTGTGTGGTGCTTGGCACGCCGCTGGAAGCCTCGCTTCATGCCTGTCTTTTTTCATGGGCCGAGAACCAGGTGCTGGCCGCGCTCAAGGCTGTGCCGCTGGGCCAGGTCGCCGGGCAACGCTTGCTGTTCGCGCTTGAGCCGCAACTGCTGGCAGCGGCCGCGACCGCGCTCTCGCTTGCGGACGACGACATTTCCAACTGGACTCCGGGCCTGTCGTTTCTTTGCATGCGCCACGAAACCCAACACAGCCGGATTTTCCGGTCCTAGGAGCACTGAAATGAGCAACCAACCCTTGCGCGTCGGCATCGGCGGGCCGGTCGGTTCCGGCAAGACCGCGCTGTGCGAAATGCTCTGCAAAGGCATGCGCGAACAGTACGACATGGGCGTGATCACCAACGACATCTACACCAAGGAGGATATGGAAATCCTGCTGCGCGCCGGCGCCTTGCCACCGGAACGCATCATGGGGGTGGAAACCGGCGGCTGCCCGCATACCGCGATTCGCGAGGACGCTTCGATCAACCTGGAAGCGATCGCCCGCATGCAGGCCGACTTTCCGGATCTTGACCTGATCCTGCTGGAATCGGGCGGTGACAACCTGGCCGCGACATTCAGCCCTGAACTTTCCGATCTGACGCTCTACGTGATCGATGTCGCCGGCGGCGAGAAGATTCCGCGCAAGGGCGGCCCCGGCATCACCCGCTCCGATCTTCTGATCATCAACAAGACCGACCTGGCGCCGCATGTGGGTGCGGACTTGGCCGTGATGGCGCGCGACGCCAAGATGCAACGCGGGGAGCGCCCCTTCATCTTCACCAACCTGCGCTCGGGCAGCGGTGTGGCCGAGGTGATCAAGTTCATCCGCACCCAGGGGCTGCTCGACGAGGCGCGCGCGGCGCGTCGTTGAGCGGCCGCCTCTCTGATGGGGGATGCGGGCCATTTGCTGCCACTGATCGGGCTCACCTTCCTGCTGGGCCTGCGCCACGGCATGGATCCCGATCATCTGGCGGTGGTCGACAGCATCACGCGTTTCAACAGCGCCGCCAATCGCAACGCGGCGCGCTGGTGCGGACTATTTTTCTCGCTTGGGCATGGCACCATGGTGACCGTCGTCGCCGCGCTCCTGGCCGTGGTCGCCGGTGCGCGCATGATTCCTCACTGGATCGAACATCTGGGTCAGGCGATTTCCATCCTGTTTTTGCTCGCCATGGGCATCCTCAACCTGCAAACACTGCTTAATGCGCGCAGTGGCGAGTCGGCGACACCGCGCGGCCTCAGGGCGGGTCTTGTGATGCGTTTTTGCCGGGTCTCGCACCCGCTGGCGATATCCGCGATCGGCGCGGCGTTCGCGATTTCGATGGAGTCCCTCTCCCAGGCAGCGGTGTTTTCGCTGGCCGCTTCGGGCCGTCATGCCTGGGGCGTGGCGCTGCTGTTGGGCTGCGTTTTCACGCTCGGTATGCTGGTGGTGGATACCGCCAACGGCTGGTGGGTACATCGCATGATCCGCTCGCTGGCCCGACGCGATCAGACCTGGACGCGTTGCCTCACGCTGGCCATTGCCGTGCTCAGTTTGGGCCTGGCCGCCGCCGGCACCCTGCGCTTGATCGACGCCGGCATCGGCGACTGGTACGCAACCAATGCGCTGCTGGTCGGTGGCATCAGCGTCGCCGCGCTGACGGCGATTTTCGTGACAGCGCGGCTTACGCAGCGAACGCCGGACTGACATCGATAGCGTTGGCGTGGCAAGTCTTTGAAAGTGCAAAAGCCGCACCACGGGCAGCCGGGGGGGCACCGCCGGGCTCACTATCCCCCGGCGTGTTCGCGCACCAGTCGCACCGTGTAGCCACCCGACTTTTCGTCCAGCGTCAGCATGATCAGCTTGTGCACTTTTGCATCCTCAAGCAGATCGCCGAAGGCGCGGTAGCCGTAGTAGCTCTCGTTGAATCCGGGGCGGCGCCGTTTCAGGGTTTGCTTGACCATCGAACCCCAGATTTTCTCGTCGGCCCCGCGTTCGGCGATCAGTGCTTCGACGGTTTCTACCACTAGATCGAGCGCCTCGGCACGCTTGTCGTCAGGCGCGGATTCCTTGGCGCGCGCGGTTTTTTTCGCCGCCGCTCCCGCCGCTCCCGCTGGTCCGGCCGACGACTTGCGTGCGGCGCGTGTGCGCTTGGCCTCGTCTTCACGCACCAGATCGTCGTAATAGATGAACTCGTCGCAGTTGGCGATCAACAGATCGGATGTCGAATTCTTGACCCCGACGCCGATCACCATCTTGTTGTTCTCGCGCAGCTTGGAGACCAGCGGCGAAAAATCCGAATCACCGGACAGGATCACGAAGGTATCGACGTGCGCCTTGGTGTAGCACAGGTCGAGGGCGTCGACCACCATGCGGATGTCGGCCGAGTTCTTGCCCGACTGGCGCACATGCGGAATTTCGATCAGCTCAAACGCCGCCTCATGCATGGATGCCTTGAATTCCTTGTAGCGCTCCCAATCGCAATATGCCTTCTTGACCACGATGCTGCCCTTGAGCAGCAGGCGTTCGAGCACGCGTGCAATGTCGAATTTTGCGTACTTGGCGTCGCGCACGCCGAGAGCGACGTTCTCGAAATCGCAAAACAGGGCCATGTTGTTTATATCGGGCTGGGCTGCCATATTCATTCCACCTTGAGGTTGGCGCTTGGCTGGCGGCGCGGGTTCAGCCCGCTCACTGCCGTAAACCGCATTGTCGCCTTTTCGCCGACGCCGCGGCAAGCGCTCGCGGCGGGTTTCAGACCCTGCCTTCGCCGCTGCCGTAGAGCGGAAGCCCGCGTGCCCGCCGCCGCTCGATTGGCGCCAGCAGCTCCGTTTCGAACCATTTCATGAACTTCGGCAAATCTGGGTGGCGCGCTAAGCGTAGGTAGCGCCGTGCCCCCGCAACCGAAAGGTAAAGCCCCCGCCCGCGCCCTTCGAAGGTCGCGGCCTCGTGCGGTGCGTAATGACGAATCGCAGCAGCGTCGCCCCCGATGCACTTGCGCATGTCGTCCAGGCACAGCCAGACATCGTCGACCTCGTCAAACACGACCCGGACTTCCTGCTGTTCGAAATAATGGTGGCGGCCGCCGTGAACGCGATGGGCGGCGATACGCTCAAGATGTGCAAACCCGAAAAGCGTCCAGCTGGCCCAACCAGCGAACCGGCCCGATGCCATGCCGACCGGGACTGCCCACCAGATCGGTCGGCCGTTGGCCCAGGCCCAAAGGACCACCACCAGCCCAGGCACAAGACTGCCGATCAGGGTAACCTGGAGAAATGTGACCTGGTCTCCGATGCGCATGATGATAAAGGGGCATTGGCCTAGCTGAAAGTCGCAGTGTGCTGCATGTTCGCAGCCGTGTCACCACCAAAGGGGACGATTCGGTCGCCACGGGTGGCCGCGCCGCGCATGACGCAGCCGGCGGCCCGGCCTGGCGACGCCGACAAGCCACTCAGCGCCCATCCGATTCGTCAGCAGCACCCAGCAAATACACAGCGTCCGGCTCAGGCAGCGCTTCCACGCCTTTGAGCTTGCGCTCCATCTGGCGGCTGCGCGTCTCGGCTGAATCGATCGAATTGGCGACGGTTTGCAGCTGCTGCTTGGCTTTCGCCAGCACCTCGCCGAACTTGCCGAACTCGGTCTTGACCGCGCCCAGCACCAGCCACACGTCGCTGGCGCGCTTTTCGATGGCGAGCGTGCGAAAGCCCATTTGCAGGCTGTTGAGCAAAGCGGTCAATGTGGTTGGGCCGGCGATGGTGACGCGGCATTCGCGCTGCAGCCAATCGGTCAAGCCGGGCCGGCGCAACACTTCCGCATACAGCCCTTCGGTGGGCAGGAACAGGATCGCGAAGTCGGTGGTGTGCGGCGGTTCGATGTACTTGTCTCGGATGGTCTTCGCCTCCATCTTGATGCGTGATTCCAGGGCCTTGGAAGCCTCTTCCATGCCGGCCACATCCGCCAGGTCCTGGGCGGCCAGGATGCGCTCGTAGTCCTCTACCGGAAACTTGGAATCGATCGGTAACCAGACCTGGCCCTGGCCCTCGCGCCCCGGCAGGCGAATGGCGAATTCAACCCTCTCGCTGCTGCATGGCACGGTCGCTACATTGGTCGCGTACTGCTCGCTGGTCAGCACCTGCTCGAGCAATCCGGCCAGTTGCACCTCGCCCCAGGTCCCGCGCGTCTTTACGTTGCTCAACACGCGCTTCAAGTCGCCCACGCCGATGGCCAGGGTCTGCATCTCGCCCAATCCTTTGTGCACCTGTTCGAGCCGGTCGGATACCAGCTTGAACGATTCACCCAGCCTTTGCTCGAGGGTCGCATGCAGCTTTTCGTCTACCGTTTTACGCATCTCCTCAAGCTTGACGCCGTTTTGCGTCTCGATATCCTTCAGGCGCGCCTCGAGTGTGGCACGTACTTCGGCAAGTTGCAGGTTGAGGCCGTCGCCGAAACGCTTGAGCGTGTTCGCGCTTTCCTCACGACCGGCGCGCGCATCTTGCGCAAAGCCCTGCAGCCGGTCGTCCAGCGCTTTTTGCAGTGCATTGAATCGGACTTCATTGGCGTCGGTAAGCTTGGCCAAAGCCTGTGCGAATCCGTCGATCTGGTTGTTCTGCACCATTGCGATGCTGGCCATTTGCTGGCCGGTCGCCTGCTGAAACTGCGCCACGCTCAATGCCAGTTCCTGCCGGCTGGATTGCGCGCCGTCCTTGATCTCTGTGCGCAGTTCCCGTTCCAGGCGTTCGTTGGCCAGATCGATGCGGTTGAAGCGCTCGCCGCTCGCGTCAGGTTGGACACGCCCGGCACGCCGCCAGGCGAGCATGGCAAACAGGGCCGCCACTAGCGCCGCCACTAGCGCCGCTACAGCCGCCACCAGGATGAACGCTAATTCCATCATCCGGGCCTGTTGCGCATCCAGTCCGCAGTGCCAAAAAACGACTTTTGCAACGCCGTCTGCAATTCCTCCGGCAAGTCCGCCTCGCGCATCGCAGAAAACATGCACGCAAGCCACAGATCGCGCTCGATACTTCCGATCGGATAAGGCAGATGGCGCGCGCGCAGCATTGGTTGGCCGACCTTTTCGAGGTAGAGCTGCGGCCCGCCCAGCCAGCCCGAAAGAAACCACTTGAGCTTGTCGCGCGACCCGTCAAGCGACACCGGATGCAGTTTGCGGATCGCGTGATACTCGGGAATTTCGCCCATCAGGTCATAAAAGCGATCGACCAGTTCATTCAATTTCGAGGCGCCGCCTAGCAGGTCATAGGGCGTTGGCCCGGCCTCCGGCTGCGTCTGGCCGTTCATGCCTTTACCGCGGCGATTGGAGCGGCAAGCGCCGGCAGAACCTCCGAATCGATCGGATGACGCCGTACAGGCATGTCAGGCGAATTCACGCAAGGTCGCCACCGGCGGACGCCTGAGCGCACCGGACAAGGCCAGCACCCCGCCGGCCACCGCGCAGACGGCGCCGCTGGCGATTCCGGCAACCCATAGCCACGGGTTGAACACCAGCGGCAACTGCAGCACAAACTGGCTGACCGCCGCACCAATACCAAAGGCAATCGACGCGGCGAACAGTCCGGCCAGTGCGCCAGTGAGCAAGAACTCGGCCCATTGAGCACGCCGCAACTGGGAGGACGAGGCGCCGAGCGCGCGCATGATGCCGGTTTCGCGCACTCGTTCGTCCTGGCTGGCCGTCAAGGCGGCATACAGCACGGTCAGCCCGGCGGCCAGGGTAAACAGGAAAATGAATTGCACCGCGCCCACCACCTGCTCGATTACGCTCTTGATCTGCCGGATCAAGGCGCCGACATCGACAATTGTGAGGTTGGGCATGCGCGCCACCAGCCGATCCGTGAAGCCAGGCTGCGACGGCGGCAGGTGAAAAGCGCTCATGTAGGTTTTTGCGAAGCCTTCCAGCAGCGCCGGCGTGGCGATCACGAAAAAATTGGCGCGCATCGAATCCCAGTCCAGCTTGCGCACCCCCGTGATCGGCGCGGTAAATTGACGGCCGCCGACTTCGTAGGTCAGGCGGTCTCCCAGCCTCAACCCCAGGGTCTTCATGATTCCCTCTTCGACTGACAGGGCGCCGGATTTGAGATCGGCGTCGTTGAACCAGCGCCCCGCGCTGACCTGGTTATGGCCGGGCAAATCGCGCATGTACGAGAGATTGAATTCGCGGTCGACCAGACGGCGCGCCCGATCGTCGTTGAACGATTGCGGGCCGATCGCGCTGCCATTGACCGCCAGCAAGCGACCGCGGATCATCGGGTAGGTCTCCGGGCGCGCCATCCCGGCCTCACTGAAGGCGGCGTCGAAGGCAGGGCGTTGATCGGGTTGCAGGTTGATGACGAAGCGGTTTGGCGCCTCTGCCGGTACCCGCCCCTGCCATTGCGTAACAAGATCGCCGCGTGTAACGGTCAGCATCAGCAAAGCGGCAAGGCCCAGACTCAAGGCCACCACTTGAGTGACCGTCGCCAGGCTGCGACGGCGCATTGCCGCTACCCCGTAGCGCCAGGAAAATCCGCCTTCGCCGCGCAGGCGCGCCAGCAGGCGCAGGGCGCCGTACGTCAACACAGCGCTGGCGCCCATGGCAATGGCAAACCCGGCGGCGGCAATCGCCCCAAGCTTCAGATCACGCGCTTGCCACAGCACCATCAGCACCAATCCGCTACCGCCCAGTGCATAGGCCAATAACGTCGCCGGTCGCGGCTCGCCCACCTCGCGGCGAATCACCCGGATCGGCGGCACGCCAGCCAACTGAATCAGCGGCGGCAACGCAAAACCAAGCAGCAGCAGGGTGCCGGTGGCAAATCCCTGCAGCGCCGGCAACCAGGTCGCCGCCGGCAACTGCGCCGCCACCAGATAACCAAGCATCTGGGCCAATACCGCGTGCACCGCGTATCCCAGCAGCGCCCCCAGCGCCGAGCCCAGCAACCCGAGCATCACGAATTCGCAAAGATACAGGCCGAACAGGGTGTGCTGCGAGGCGCCCATGGCGCGCAACACTGCGCATCCGTCAAGGTGCCGCTGCATGAAGCGGCGTGCTGCCAGCGCAATGGAAACCGCTGCCAGAATCACGGCCAGCAGTGCCACTAAGCCCAGAAACTGCTGGGCCCGATCGACCGTGGCGCGCAATTCGGGCCGCGCGTTGGAAATCTCTTCAATCCATTGGCCGCGCCCGATCCTGGCGCGCTGCCAGACGGTGTAGCCGGCCACCGCAGCTTCGTCGCCGCCGACCAAAAGCCGGTAGGTCACACGTGATCCGGTCTGCACCAGAGCGGTTGCCTCGAGGTCGGCCAGATTCAGCATCAGGCGTGGGGCGATCGAAAAAAAGCTGGCGCCACGATCCGGTTCGAGCGTCAACACCTGAACAAAGCGCAACCTCAGGTCACCCACGCTGATGATGTCGCCGGGCCGCGCACCCAGACTGGTGGTCAACTGCTCATCGAGCCAGACCGTACCGCGCGCCGGCACTTCGCGGGTGCTCGCGTCGGGCTGGTTGCGGTCCGGCGCCACCCGCAGGCTGCCGCGCAGCGGGTAGCCCGAACTGACAGCCTTGAATCCGGCCAGATGCGACTTCTCGCCCAGACTTGCCATACTGGGAAACCCGACCACCTGCGCAACCGCCAGCCCGCGGCGCCGCGCCTCGTCCGCAAATTCCGCAGGCAGCGGACGATCGCCACTGATGACGAAATCGGCACCGATCAACTGATGCGATTCCTGCGTAAGCGCCCGGCTGATGCGGTCGACGAAGAATCCCACCGAGGTCACGCTGGCCACCGCAATGACCAGCGCGGTCAGCAACAGTCGCAGCTCGCCGGCGCGCGCATCGCGCGCCAGCATGCGCAGGGAAAGAATGAAGGTCTGCATGCGCAAATTATCCCATGCCAGGGTCGAGCCGCCGCAGACGCGCGCCGCATGCCGCAGCCAGAGAAGCTGCGGTGTCAACCGTGGCACGCCTCACTTGCGCTCTTGCGGCAGCACTGGCTCGGAACACCCGCGCCGGGATGCGTCCAATCGATGCGCAGGCCACACAAGGCGGATTGCTTTCCGCGTGCAGCGGCATATAATCGACCCAGCATGGACACTATCCAGACACTGGCTGTCGGATCCGGGCTCGCCTGGGCCAGTGGCGTACGCTTGTACGGCGTGGTGTTCTTCGCCGGTTTGCTGGCACGCCTTGGTGTCGTCGGTTTGCCTGGTCACCTCGACATGTTGACCCACCCCTTGGTCATCGGTGTGGCGGGGCTGTTGTTTTTCGTCGAGTTCTTCGCCGACAAGATTCCCGGACTTGATTCGGTTTGGGACGCCCTGCATACGTTTATCCGGGTTCCTGCCGGTGCGCTGCTGGCCGCGGCGAGCCTGGGCATCAGTGCCGATCCGGCCCTGGTATTCGCCGCCGGGCTGGCCGGCGGCACTCTGGCAGGCACCGCGCATTTCGCCAAGGCCGGTGTGCGCGCGTTGATCAACACCTCACCTGAGCCCTTTTCCAACTGGACAGCCTCTTTTGGCGAGGAAATCACTGTGGCCGGCGCCATGTGGCTCGCATTCACCCATCCGCTGTTGTTTCTGCCGGCGCTGGCTCTTGTGCTGGTGCTCTCGATCTGGCTCATCGCCAGACTCTGGCGCTTCATGGCGCGGCTGTTTCGCAAACACGCCCTGCACCCGGCGCGTCCGTGAGGGTGTGCTCGATCCGTGTCGCGCACATGGTCGCCATGAAGCGCCGTGCGCGCCCGTGTTTTGTGGTCGGCTCCGGCCAACACGCAGCGCTCCCTTAGCGGGCGGCGCCTCAGCCTTCCTGGACCATTGCCCGGAACTTGATCAGATCGTAGTCCAGACCGCGCTCAACCAGAGCAATCGGAAACATCAGGTGACGCCGCTCGGCGATCATGGCCAGCAATTGCTCGCCGGGCAAGTACAGGCCGTGCGGCAATACCACCAGCACCGCTCCGGCTTCGCCCGCTTCCGGCACCACAATCCCGTCCACCGTCGCAACGCCATGCGCCCAACGGCCGATGTTGGTCGTGAATACCCCATGCACAGGCTGACGCGACAGCACCTGCATGCCTGCATTCGCCTGGCCGCGCGGCGCGCCATCATCACGCGAAAAGCGCCGCACGATCGCCACTTCCCAAGTGGCGCCGTCGACATGCGGTCGTATCGCCAGCAACGCCCCGATGCGCAACCAATCGCCGCTGACCTGCGGAACAGTGGCACCGAAGCCGCCGTTGCTCAGGTTGTCGACCGTCCAGGTTTCAAAGTCGAGTGGGGCGCCGAAATCGAGGTCGAGTTCGGCCGGGCGCAACAATCCGACAATGCTCTCGAGCCCATGTGCCACCGAAATCTGCCCTTGAAGACGGCGTCGTTCGCTGCGCCTGACCGGTGGCTGCGGCGCCCAGTTCAACTGCAGGTGCCCCAGCACCTCGCCCACCACCAGCGGATCGGCGCGGGCGCCAAGGTCGACGCCGCGCGGCAGTTCGTTCGAGCGCTCCAGCTTGGCCAACAGGCCCTGCACGTCGGCGTGTCCGGCGGCGGTGGCGAAAAACCGCAGACCCGGGGACAGGTTTGCCGGCGGCGACGCCAAGCGCAGCGGTTGGCGCGGATTGGCCAAGTCAAACCAGTAGGTGGAATCCGGATTGGGCTGCAGGGTTACACGAAACCGCGACGCCATCGCGGCTATCAGGCGCTCGGCGATTTCCAAGCGCGGCGGCGTGAGTGCATCAGGCGCCGACGCGGCCAGCAACAGGGCGCGCAAGAACTCCTCTTCAGGTGAGGTTTCACCGGGAATACCTGGATAGGCGGCAAGTCGCGCATGCTGAACACCGCGCGCTTCGGCCAGCCGATAAGCACGTGCCAGACTTTGCCAGATCTCGCCCGGTACCGGGGCGTAACGAATGTAGAGCAACTTCAGCCGCAACCCGCCGGCGCGCAGCGCACGCACCGCGATCAGTGCGATCTCCTTGCGCAAGGCGTCGCCACCCTTTTCCTTTTGCTCGATGCGCCCGATCAAATCGTCATAGGCGGCCGCGGCATGCATCCAGAGGTCATGGCTGATGGACCACAGCTTCGCCTCTTGCGGGCGCACTTGCCGCCCGCCGGCACCCGGATCGCGCGCCAGCTTGATGCGGTGCGGTTGCGCGCTCTCGTCAAGCATGCGGATGACCTCGAAACGCCGCTCCGGCTTGAGGCTTTCGGCGCCGACCACCGACAACAGCCAATCGCTGATTTCCTCAAGCGCCTTTACGGAATCAGCGGCGCGCAGTTCCGCGAAAATCGAGTCCGCCTCGCGCGGATTTGCCAGTGGATGATCGTCTTCAGCACCCAAGCGCGGCAGGCGCAGGCTGTCGAGCAACTTCTGCATCGTGCGCCGCGGAGACGACATGAAAGCATTTACTCCTCTTGTTGGGCCACGATTCTAATTGGATTTCAGCCACACGCGCAGGTCATATGCCGACAGTCATATGCCGCACATGGCCGGGTCGGAAGCAGCGAACGGTTTAGAATTTCAGGTTCCACTGACTTTTCGCGCCCAAAAGCCGGCAGCCGCATGCGAATATTGATCATCGGCGCCCTCCCGGATCTCGGAGCGCAATGCGCAGCACACATTGCCAGCCATTGGCCGGGCGCGCGCCTCGATGGGCTTGCCGCGCCTGTCCCGCCGGCGGCAGGATGGTCGCAATACGACGCCATTCTGGTTGCGCATACACCACCACAGCACGATGGTCTGCTGTGGCTTGTGGGTAACGGTCCTAAGCTAGCCGAGTTGCCGCCGATCATACTGCTGGCAGCGGAAGGCGGCGCTGCGGGCAGCGAGGGAATCGCCGCCATCCGCGCCGGTGCCGCTGATTGCCTGCCTATCGATCACCTGCCCGCGCATCGCCTGGTCGGCGCAATCAACGACGCGATCCTCGATCGTGCCCGCTGGCGCGACCGGGAGTTGGCGCGCACCCGCCTGAAGCGCCGCTACGCGGCCGCAAGCACCGTGGCGGCGCCACTCGATGTGATCGGCAGTGTTGCCGTCGATGCACCGGAAATCAACGGCTATTCCGTGCTGCGACAAATCGGCGAAGGCGGCAGTTCACGCGTGTATCTCGCCCAGCGCCTGCCGCGCCTGGGCGTGCCGGCACCCGATCCGCTACAGATCGTGCTCAAGGTCGTCGACGCGCGCCCCATCCGCGAGCCGGCCTTCATCGAACGCTTCATCCGCGAGTACCGCATCATTTCCACAGTTCAGAATGAACACGTGGCGCGCATCTACGACCAGGGCGTGACCGATGATCACCTGTACATCGCGATGGAGTATTTTGCGCGCGGCGACTTGAAGAGCCGCATGGATCAGCAAGGCGCGGCGCGCTTGTCGCCCCTGCAGTCGATCCGTCTGGCGGCGCAGATCGCGCGGGCGCTCGACGCGATTCATTCAGCCGGCGTGATCCATCGCGACCTGAAACCGCACAACATCATGTTTCGCGACGCCAGCCGACTGGCGCTGGTCGATTTCGGACTGGCCAAACAGGACGGCGAGAAATCGATCACCGCCGCCGCCGGCATCGGTGCGACCCCGCTTTACATGAGTCCCGAACAGTGCATAGGACGCCCGCAGGATGCGCGCAGCGACCTCTACAGCCTGGGCGTCATCCTCTACGAGATGCTGGCGGGAAAGCGGCTCTACGACGGCGACAATCTGGCAGCGATCGCGTTCCAGCATGTGCATGCCGAAGTGCCGCGGCTGGCACCGACGCTGGAACCGTTTCAGTCGGTGATCGACCGCCTGCTGGCGAAGGACCCTGACCGGCGGTTTCAGTCGGCGCGCGAGCTGTTCGCAAAAATCGCTTTGTGAATTTTTACTGGCGCTGCGGTTTTGACCGAACTGGCAGCGCCGGCGGATCAAGCCGGTTGGTCGGGGTGCCGACAGAAGCGCGCGGCTTCGTCATCCGGCAGCGCCGGCGGCGCGTTCGCGAACCCCGGTAAAATCTAGCCATGCGCCAATACCACGACCTGATGCGCCATGTGCAGGAAACCGGTGCCACCAAGACCGATCGCACCGGCACCGGCACGCGCTCGGTATTCGGGTACCAGATGCGCTTCGACCTGGCCCAGGGATTTCCGCTGGTCACCACCAAAAAGCTGCATCTGCGCTCGATCATCCACGAACTTCTGTGGTTCTTGAATGGCGAGACCAATATTCGTTACCTCAAGGAAAATGGCGTTTCGATCTGGGATGACTGGGCCGATGCCGCCGGCGAACTCGGTCCGGTGTACGGCTCCCAGTGGCGTTCCTGGCCGACGCCGGAGGGCGCGCACATCGACCAGATCGCGCAGGTACTGAAAGCCTTGCGTGAAACCCCGGATTCGCGCCGCATGATCGTCTCGGCCTGGAATGTGGGCGAGATTCCGCGCATGAAGTTGCCGCCGTGCCATGCCTTGTTCCAGTTTTATGTGGCGCCCGGCGCCACACCCGCGGCACCGGGGCGCCTGTCGTGTCAGTTGTACCAGCGCAGCGCCGATATTTTTCTGGGCGTGCCGTTCAACATCGCCTCTTACGCCCTGCTCACCCTTATGGTGGCGCATCAGGTCGGGCTCGATGCCGGCGATTTTGTCTGGACCGGCGGTGACTGCCACCTTTATTTGAACCATCTGGACCAGGCGCGCGAGCAATTGTCGCGCCCCCTGCTGCCGCTGCCGCGCCTGCGGTTCGCACGCAAGCCGGCCTCCCTGTTCGACTATCGTTACGAGGATATCGAGATTCTCGATTACCAGGCGCATCCGCACATCAAGGCGCCGGTGGCCGTTTAGCGCCGGGTATGCGAAGCGATGCAACTCTCGATGATCGTCGCAATGGCGTCCAACCGCTGTATCGGGCGTGACAACCGCATGCCTTGGCACCTTCCCGCCGACCTCGCGCATTTCAAGCGCACCACCATGGGCTGCCCGGTGATCATGGGGCGCAAGACGTTCGACTCGATTCTGGCAACTCTGGGCAAGCCCTTGCCCGGGCGCACCAGCGTGATCATTTCGCGCAACCCGGCGTATCGCGTCCCTGAAGTGGATGAGGCGCGCTCGCTAACGCTGCGCGTAGTCGATTCACCGGCCGCAGCCCTGGAGGCTGTGCGCGCGAGCGGCGTGCCCGAGGCCTTTGTCATTGGCGGGGCGGAGATCTATCGTGCGATGCTGCCTGTCGCGCAGCGACTGGTGGTCACCGAAATACGCCAGGCTTTTGACGGCGACGCTTTTTTTCCGACTATCCCCGATGAATCATGGCTCGAAGTTGCGCGTTCTGCGCAACCGAGGGCCGGCAAGCCCGAAGTCGATTTCGATTTCGTCGAATACAAAAGGAGAACCACATCATGAGCGCAGGCGGATTTCACGTGCACGGCCCGCACGACCACGCAGTCGAACACGCGGCCCAGGATTCGCACTACGCGGACGACGGCTTCGGCGGGCGGCTCGCGGTCGCCACCGCGGTATTGGCCACCGTCGGAGCGCTCTTCTCCTATCAGGGTGGGGCCACGCAAAACAACGCCATGATTTTCAAGAACAACGCCGCGATCAAGAAAACCGAGGCCTCGAACCAGTGGAATTACTACCAGGCCAAGAGCAACAAGCAGAACCTGGCCGAACTCGCCATGGCCCTGCCCGGGGTGGACATCGAGAAGTACAAGAAGGAAGTCGCGCGCTACAAGGACGAGAAGGAAGTCATCAGGAAGGATGCGGAGAAGCTCGAAGCCGATTCGAAAAAATGGGATGAAGAGTCGGAAAAGCAGATTCACCTGCATCACCGCTGGGCGCAGGCGATGACGGTGATACAGGTGGCGATCGCACTGGCCGCGATCACCCTGATCACCAAAAAGAAATGGATGCAGACCGGCGTGTTTGTCGCCGCCGCCGCCAGCGCGGTGCTGGCGACCATGGCGGTGTTGCATCTGTGACACGGTCGCGGCCGCACTGGCGCGCGTGAGGCATTTTTTCATCGAATCCGCGCGGGATTCGTCTTACACTTCGCAGCGCGGCCGCGTCATCCCGGCCGCGCTTTTATTTTGCAGGAGTCGCGCGCCATGAAATTCCGCTTTCCCATCGTCATCATCGACGAGGATTTCCGTTCCGAAAACACCTCGGGCCTGGGCATTCGCGCACTGGCCGACGCCATCGAAAAGGAAGGCATGGAGATCCTGGGCGCCACCAGCTATGGCGACCTGTCGCAGTTCGCCCAGCAGCAGTCGCGCGCCTCGGCCTTCATCCTGTCGATCGACGACGAGGAGTTCACGCCCGGCCCCGAACTCGACCCGGCGGTACTGAACCTGCGCAAGTTCATCGAGGAAATCCGCTTCAAGAACGCCGAGATCCCAATCTATCTGTATGGCGAGACCAAGACCTCAAGCCACATTCCAAACAACATCCTGCGCGAACTGCATGGCTTCATCCACATGTTCGAGGACACACCGGAATTCGTCGCGCGGCACATCATCCGCGAAGCCAAGAGTTACCTCGACTCATTGCCGCCGCCATTTTTCCGCGCGCTGGTGCATTACGCGCAGGACGGCTCCTATTCATGGCATTGCCCGGGACACTCGGGTGGCGTGGCCTTTCTCAAATCGCCGATCGGCCAGATGTTCCACCAGTTCTTTGGCGAGAACATGCTGCGCGCCGACGTCTGCAACGCCGTCGAGGAACTGGGCCAGCTGCTCGACCACACCGGCCCGGTGGCGGCTTCCGAGCGCAATGCGGCGCGTATCTTCAACGCGGATCATTGCTTTTTCGTCACCAACGGCACCTCGACCTCGAACAAGATGGTGTGGCATTCGACGGTTGGCCCCGACGACATCGTGGTGGTCGATCGCAACTGCCACAAATCGATCCTGCATTCGATCATCATGACCGGTGCGATTCCGGTGTTTCTAACCCCCAAGCGCAACCACCTGGGCATCATCGGCCCGATTCCGATCGAGGAATTTCGCCCCGAGAACATCCAGAAGAAGATCGATGCTAATCCCTTCGCCAAGGCGGCCCAGGCCAAGCATCCAGAGCGCACGCCGCGCATCCTGACCATCACCCAATCGACCTACGACGGCATCATCTACAACGTCGAGATGCTCAAGGAGATTCTCGGTTCCTATATCGATACCCTGCATTTCGACGAAGCCTGGCTGCCGCACGCCACCTTCCATGATTTCTACAGGAACATGCATGCCATCGGCCGCGACCGGCCGCGCAGCAAAGAACCGCTGATCTTCGCCACTCATTCGACCCACAAGCTCCTGGCCGGCATCTCGCAGGCCTCGCAGATCCTGGTGCAGGAATCCGAAACCCGCAAGCTGGACCGCCATGTGTTCAACGAGGCTTACCTGATGCACACCTCGACCTCGCCACAGTACGCGATCATCGCCTCATGCGATGTGGCCGCGGCGATGATGGAGCCGCCGGGCGGCACCGCATTGGTGGAAGAGTCGATCAGCGAGGCGCTGGATTTCCGGCGCGCCATGCGCAAGGTCGACGACGAATGGGGCAAGGACTGGTGGTTCAAGGTTTGGGGACCCAACAACCTGCAAGCCGAGGGCATTGGCCGCCAGGAAGACTGGATGCTCAAGACCAACGACAAGTGGCACGGCTTCGGTGACTTGGCGCCCGGCTTCAACATGCTGGACCCGATCAAGGCCACCATCATCACACCGGGGCTGGATGTCACCGGCAAATTCGCCAAGACCGGGATTCCTGCCTCGATCGTCACCAAGTTTTTGGCCGAACACGGCGTGATCGTCGAGAAGGCAGGCCTTTATTCGTTTTTCATCATGTTCACCATCGGCATCACCAAGGGCCGCTGGAACACCCTGGTCACCGCCTTGCAGCAGTTCAAGGACGACTACGACAAGAACGCGCCCCTGTGGCGCATCCTGCCGGAGTTCTGCCAGGCGCATCCGAAGTACGAGCGCACGGGACTGAAGGACCTGTGCCAGCAGATTCACGAGATGTACAAGGCCGGCGACGTGGCGCGCCTGACCACCGAGATGTATGCGTCCGACATGCTGCCGGCAATGAAACCATCCGAAGCCTTCGCCATGATGGCGCACCGTGAAATCGACCGTGTTTCCATTGACAATCTCGAAGGCCGCGCCACCAGCGTGCTGCTCACGCCCTACCCGCCCGGTATCCCGCTCCTGATTCCCGGCGAGCGTTTTAATCGCACCATCGTCGAATACCTGAAATTCGCGCGCGGCTTCAACGAAAGGTTTCCCGGCTTCGACACCGACATTCACGGCCTGGTGGAAGAAACCTTCGACAGCCCGAAGACCACCTATTACGTAGATTGCCTGCGCGAAAAGTAGGCATCGGCAGCCATGATGCCGCCATCACAAGTCGCCGGCGCTTCCAATTTCGGGCCGGAAATTGCTATAATGCGAGGCATGCGGCTGTAGCTCAGTTGGATAGAGTACTTGGCTACGAACCAAGGGGTCGTGGGTTCGATTCCTGCCAGCCGCACCAGAACTTTCGTTCTAGAACCACAGCTTAGCGGCGCAAGCCTCTAGGCTGTTTTTCTTTCGCTTCTCGGTTCGTGACAGATTTGTGCCGGCGACCAGGTGTTCCGCCAGGCGATCTGCCAAAGGTGCCAGCTTATCCGACTTGAGTTGCACGAGCTGCTGCGCCTTCGCCGTCGGCCACACCAAGAAGCCGGCGCCTGCACCTAGTGGCACACCTTGCGCTAAAATGCATCGCAACTGCAACGCAGGGAGCCGCCCCGATGAAAACCGCCACCTTTCCTTCCCTTCGCGTCGAACCGGACTTGCGCGATGCTGCCGAAAGCGTGCTGCAGGACGGGGAGACGCTATCCGGGTTCATCGAGGCTTCCGTGCGTGAATCCATCGAGCGCCGTCGCACCCGTGCCGAGTTCATCGCGCGCGGCATGGCTTCGCGCGAGACGGCTAACCCAAGTTTGTCACTTGGCACTACAACCCCCAATTAAATCAATGAGTTAGGGTCGTACTGAGGCGTGTATGGCACTACTTTTGTGTAGCCTGACGAGCGCGCTGAGGCGGCCGCTGAGATTGCGCTAGACGAGAACGCGGTGCGTGCCGCCTGGGTT
>JAYVWK010000221.1:0-17494 GCA_043786185.1 Burkholderiales bacterium | reverse complement strand
GCGAAGTGTTCCGGGGCAATCTGGCGGCCCACATCTACACGCGACGGCAGGCCCTCGATGGCGCCGCGAAATAGCGATTCAACCGTTACCGACATGCGTTTCTCCCGGGGTTTCGGTACCAATGCCACGGTGCGGACAGCGTTGGTTCATTGCGAGTATGTCCGCGCAACACCGCGTTCGTCAACCGACGATGGCTTGCAACGGCGGCGGGTTGCGGCCGCTGGCGAGTGCGTCGCGATAGGTTGTCGGCGAGGTGCCGGTGACACGCCCGAAAAAGCGGCTGAAGTAGGCCGTGTCGTCGAAGCCCAGGTCTTCTGCGACCGCCGCGCCCGACGCGCCCGAGTAGGCGAGTTGCCGGCGCGCTTCGAGCAGCAGGCGCTCATGCAGCATGTCAAGTGCCGAAACACCGGCCGTGGCGCGACACACCCGGCTCAAATGATCGACCGTCACGCCGAGCGCGGCGGCATAGAACGTCAGCGGTTGGTGCCTGCGGAAGTGCAGTTCGATGAGCGAGCGAAAGCGGTGCGTGAGGGCGTCGCGCAGGGCTTGATGCTTCAGGGCTGCAGGTGCGGCAGGGCCGCGGCGCAGCACCCAGATGGCCAAGAGCGAGGCCAGCGCGTTCAAGGATTCGGCGCGACCGGGAAGGCTTTGGGCGAATTCCTGGCCGATCATCGACATGAGTCGTGCGCATTCGCCAGACTCGCGGTCAATCTCGGCACTGCTCAAGACCAGCGACAGGCCGAGCCGCGCGGCCAGGTGCGGTGTTGATGCCAGCGCCTTTTCAAGGGCCGGCGAAGGTACCGTGATCTGCTGTCCGGCGCTGTTACGTGCGTAGGCGAACCCATGCACCGTGCCGGGCGCCAGAATCCATACCGCGGGGGCGGCAAGCGATTGCTGCACACCATCGATGCTGGCCTCTACGGCGCCGCTCGCCAGCAGTTGGATCTGGTGCAAGCCATGGTGTCGATGCGCCGGAATCGTCCAATCATGCAGTTGCCCGCGCACAGCGATGGTTTCGTAGTGCAGACAGTCGTCGGGTTGAAAGTGACGCACCTCGCGAAAGGGCACCATTTGTGGCGATGCGGCAGGTTTCATGGGGGCGTACCGGGATGAGCGATCTGCATTGGATGCCGGAAATGTACAGGCCGATCGCTGTTTCGTCCATGGTGGTGGCAGCGCGGACGGTCTAACTTGTGGCCATCGCGTGGTGGTTCGCCACCGACCACGTTACAACTTCGGGAGGAACGCCATGAATCAAACCCGCCGCAGGCTGCTGAGCGCGGCTGCTTTCGGGCCGCTTGCCATTCCACGGGGAGTGGGCGCCCAGGCAGCCGGCACCGCCACCATCATTTCCGGCTTTCCGGCCGGCGGCATGGGCGACTCCATCTCGCGCCCGCTGGCCGAGCGTCTGCGCGGGCGCTATGCCGCCAACGTGATTGTCGATTTCAAGGTGGGTGCGGGGGGGGCGCATCGCGGTCGACTTTGTCAAGCGTGCCGCAGCGGATGGCCTGACGATATTGCAGATTCCGGGTTCGATCATGGTGCTCTATCCGCATATCTACAAGAAGCTCGCCTACGATCCGCTGACCGACTTCATACCCGTGACCACCACTGCCGGCTACGGCGTATCGTTTACCGCCGGGCCTGGCCTGCCGGCCGAGATTCGCAGCGTTGCCGACTACATTCGCTGGGCGAAGGCGCATCCCAAATTGGCGAACTACGGCGTTCCCGCGGCCGGCTCTTCGCTGCATTTTACCGGCATGTTGCTGCAGAAGGCGGGAGGTTTCGAATTCGCAAGCGTAGCCTACAAGGGTGGCGCACCGCTACTGCAGGATCTTCTGGGCGGGCAGATTCCGGTCGCCTTCAACGTCGTAGGCGAAGCGCTGCCGCATGTGAAGTCCGGCCGGCTGCGCTCGCTGGCGGTGGCCTCATCCCAGCGTTCGATCTTCCTGCCCGAGGTGCCCACCTTTGCCGAACAGGGCTACAGGGAAATCCTCACCCACGAGTGGCTGGGCTGGTTCGTGCCGGCGAAAACGCCGATCGAAACCGTACGCCGGCTCAATGCGATTGTGCGGGAAGGCTTGTCCGCGCCTGAAATGGTGGCCGGCCTGGCTGCCCGCGGCCTGCAGCCGCTGCATCAGTCGCCCGAGGAATTCGCCGCCCTGTTCAAGGCCGACTACGAGCGCTGGGGGGTGATCGCCCGCGCCTCCGGTTTCACCGCCGAGGAATAGGCGGCATGGCCGACAACACAGTCAAGCCTGCGATGAATGGCGCCCAGGCATTGGTGCAATGCCTGCTGGCCGAAGGGGTTGAACACGCCTTCGGCATCGTCGGCGGCAAGCTGGCGCCGCTCTTGCATGCGATCGCGCAGGCGCCGACCCTGCGCTTCACCGGCGTGCGGCACGAAGCGAGCGCGCCAATGATGGCCGCTGCGATCAACGCCGGCAGCGGCGCGGTCGCGCTGGCGATCGGCGAGATGGGTCCGGGCGCGCTCAATCTCGCCTCCGGCATGGGGGTGGCATACAACAACAATCTGGCGCTGTTGGCGATCACCACCAACCAGCACCGCGCCGCAGCCTATCCGCACAGCGGCATGTTCATGGACCTCGACACGCTTGCGCTATTCAAGCCGGTGACCAAGTGGAACGCCGTGGTACACGACCCGCGACGCATTCCGCAACTGGTGCGCCGTGCGTTTCGCGAGGCATTGGGCGGCCGGCCGGGGCCGGTGCACCTGGATATTCCGCAGGACGTGCTGGCAGCGGCGTGCGAATTCGCCGCTGACGAGTTGGCGCTGGCGCCGGCGCGCTATCGCGCGATCGACCGGCCACGTCCGGCTGCGGCCTCAGTGCTGCAGGCGGCCCAGCTGTTGCGCGGCGCGCGTCGCCCGCTGATCGTGGCCGGTGGTGGTGTGGTGGCGGCAGGTGCGGCGGTAGGCGTTCGCGAGATGGCCGCCATGCTCAAGGCGCCGGTGGTGCCGACCCAGATGGCCTTGGGCGTGGTGCCGAGCGACAGCCCGCATTTCATCGGCCATGGCGGGCTGATCGCTGGTGCGCCGGTGTGGCAAGCCTGTGCCGAGGCCGACGTGGTGCTGGCAATTGGTTGCCGCCACTCTTCATGGATGTGGGATCAAGAGGGGCCGCTGGTGCGGCGCTCGCACCGGGTGATCGGCATCAACATCGACCCCGCCGCGCTGGGCGAACCGGTCGCCCATGAAGTGGCGATGCAGGCCGATGCGCAAGCCGCGCTCGACGATTTGCTGGCCGCGCTTGGCACTGCCGCAAGCCTGGACGTTGAGTCCGACTGGCTGGCGCGTTGCCGGGCCCGGCGCATGGACTATTTCGCAGGGCTCGAAGCGATGGCCGGCGAGCCGGGGGAGATCATGCATCCGGCGGCGCTGGCGCAGGCGATCGCCGCGGCCATGCCGGATGACGCGCTGGTCGTTTTCGATGGCGGCCACACCACCTTCTGGAGCAACGACTTCACGCCTGTGTCAGAGGTGCGTACGCGTTTTCACGAACCCGGCATGAGCCATCTGGGCTTCGGCTTGCCGTATGCGATGGCGCTGCAACTGGCACAGCGCAAGCGGCCGGTGTTGAACCTGACCGGCGATGGCTCGTTCGGTTTCAGCATGAACGAACTCGACAGCGCGCGTCGCCATCAGCTACCGGTGATCAGCATCATTCACAACAACCAATCCTGGGGCATCATCCGCGCCGGCCAGCGCAATCAGTTGGGCTTCGAGCTGGGCACCGACCTGGGCGGCAGTGACTACGCGGCGATCGCGCGCGGTTTCGGTTGTTTCGGCGCAACGGTTACGCGACCGCAGGAAGTCGCACCGGCCATCGCCGCCGCACTCGCATCCGGCCAGCCGGCGGTGCTCGATTGCCGCACGCGCTTTGTGCCGCACTCGTGCATGCCGGGCTTCGGCAGCATGAACCGCTATGGTTTCGAGGCGCTGACGCGCATGACATCCGCGTGAGAGGCAGGCGTTTGCGCCAGTCCGTACTGAATTACCCGGCTCAGATCGTGCGAAGCCCCGACCTCAACCCGAGGTGGGCATGCCAGGAAGAAGACCGTGACCGGCGCGTGCGTCTATGCGCACCTGGCCACGTTGATCGCGATCCGGCACTCGACATTTCATCTATATATTGCGATAATGCAATATATGAAGGCCTCGCTTCTTGCACGCACCAAAGAGGTCCGCGACGACGGGTCCATCGTCGAAGTCGTCATCTGGGAACTCCCGGAGCCGTTGTCCCCGAGCGTTCACAGCTACAAGTACCGCCTCTTCTTTGGCACGCCGAGCGAAGAGCGTGTGTGCTACGACAACGAACGCGGAAAGGGTGATCATCGGCATCGCGCTGGCAAGGAAGAGTGCTACGTCTTCTTCACAGTTGACCAGCTTCTCGATGACTTCGAACGCGACATCCAAGACTGGAGCAGGTCATGAAAGCAATCGTTGAAGTCGCCAAGCCTGGCTCAGCCGTAAGAGCAGCGCGGCAGCAGTTGGCCGCGTCTCGTCGGGGAACGTCACCGGACTTTCGTCTGAGCTTCGAATCCGCAAGATCCCTCTTTGCCGACCTGACGCCCGCGCGTGTTGATCTATTGGACACGCTTCGCCGCGTTGGGCCCTGCAGCGTCTACGCTTTGGCGAAGGCAGCCGAACGAAATTACTCCAATGTTCATACGGATATCGCCCGCCTGGAAGTCCTCGGACTGATAGCGCGAAGTGAAGAGGGCTCAGTCTCGGTTCCGTACGAATCAGTGGAGATTCTGGTTCCGCTCGCGCAGGTGGTGTGAGGTGATGCCGAAGCCGTCGCCGATGCGCAAGGCAAACAGCCCCCGCTGATGGAGCGATGATGAACAAGGTCCTCGCCATCCATCTTTTCTGCATGCTGGCCGCGGTCGGCGCCATGCCGGCGTGGTCGCAAACCGACTACCCGTCACGCCCGGTGCGGCTGATCATTCCCAATGCGCCGGGCAGCTCGGTCGATACCATCGGCCGCGCGCTGGCGGTGCACATGAGTACAAGCCTTGGCCAATCGGTGTTCGCCGAGAATCGCGGCGGCGCCGCCGGCATGCTGGGCATGGAGGCCGGGCGCCTGGCACCTGCCGATGGCTATACCTTCATCGTCGCCTCGTCCAGCTCAATGGCTGCCGCGCCGCTAATGAAAAAAGCGGTCGCCTTCGACGTGCTGAAGGATTTCGACTTTGTGTCAAGCGTCGCGCTCTTGCCCAATGTGCTGGCGGTCAACCCGGCGCTCAAGATTTCAAACGTCGGGGAGCTGGTGGTCTATGCACGTGCGAATGCCGGCCGTGTCAACATGGCCTCCGCCGGTATTGGCTCGGTGAGTCATCTGGCCGGCGTCAACTTCAGCGTTGCCGCCGGCTTCGAGTCGCTGCACGTACCCTACACCGGCGGCGGCCAGTCGGTGGGTTCGGTGGTCGCCGGCCAGACCCAGTGGACGTTGACGCCGGCGCCAGCGGCGATGGCGCTGGTGACTGCCGGCCGTCTCAAGGCGCTGGGCCACAGCATGGGGCGCGAGGCGCGCGTGCTCGACGGCATGCCGAGCCTGTCGGAAGCGGTGCCGGGGTTCGAATTCAATGGCTGGATCGGCATCGTCGCGCCGCGCGACATGCCGGCGCCGGCCGTTGCGAAATTTCGCGCGGCGCTCACCGCCGCGATGCGCGTGCCGGCGCTTGCGGCCACGCTCAGCGCCAATGGTGCGATCCCGCACCTGACCACACCGGTGGAGTTTCGTGCCCTGCTGGTGCGCGATATCGACGCCACCCGGCGTACCATGCGCGCGGCCGGCATCGAGCCGGAATGAGCGATTCACCAATGACACCGATTGCAGGAGTTTTCAGATGACACAAACCCTCGTCAACGCCTTGCGCAGCGTCGAGATCGGCGTTCCCGATATCGATGCTGCCGAGCGCTTCTATACCGATACCTGGAACCTTTCGCTGGCAGCACGCACTGCAGATCGCGTTTACCTGCGCGGCACCGGCGCCGCGCATCATCTTCTATCGCTCACAGGCACCGACCAGCCCGAATTGCTGGCGGTCACTCTCAGCGCGGCGTCCAGGCGCGAGATCGCCTTGTTGGCACAAGCGGTGCCGGCGCATGGCGGCACGATTCTGCGCGAGCCCGGCGCGATTGATGAACCGGGCGGCGGCTTCGGGCTGGTGTTCAGGGACCCGCAGGGGCGCATCATGCGGGTGGTGTGTGAAGACATGCGCCACGCCGATGCCGCCAGCATGCGCGATCGACCGCAGCGCTTGGCGCATGTAGTGATGAACAGCCACAACGTGGCCGAGGGTCAGGCCTTCTACGAGAACGCGCTCGGATTCAGGCTGTCAGACCGCACCCGCATCATGGCCTTCATGCGCTGCAATACCGATCATCACAATATCGCGCTGGCGGATGCCGACAACGATTGCCTGAACCACATCGCCTTCGTCATGCCCGATCTGGATTCGGTGATGAAAGGCGGCGGCCGCATGAAAGACGCGGGTTACGCGATTCACTGGGGCCCCGGGCGGCATGGCCCCGGCAACAATCTGTTCAATTATTTTCTCGGGCCGTTCGATTTCGCCATCGAGTACACCGCCGAAGTCTCGCAGGTGGATGACAGCTATCGCACCGGCCAACCGGAAGACTGGAAATGGCCGCCGGGCCGCATCGACCACTGGGGCATCGGCACCGGCCCGAGTGCCGACCTCAAGGCCGCGCAACGCAAGATCGGTTTCGCCGCCACGCTCAATATCTGATTGCGCCGCCATGCTTGGCCGGCTCTCCAAATAGATGAACATCGACTTCGATGTTGTGATCAATGGCTTCGGCCCGGCCGGCGCCACGCTCGCCTGCCTGCTGGGCGGAGAGGGCATTCGTACCCTGGTGGTTGATCGCTTGACCGAGGTATACGACAAGCCGCGCGCGTTCGCCATGGACCACGAGATCATGCGGGTGTTCCAGAACATCGGTCTGGCCGATGCCATTCAGCCGTTCATCGCCCCTTTCTCGGCCTCGGAGCACTATGGCGTCGACGGCCAGTTGATTCGCCGCCTCACCATGATCGAGCCGCCCTATCCGCTGGGCTGGATTCCGTCCATGGTGTTTCGCCAGCCGCCGCTGGAAGCGGCGCTACGTGCACAGGTGCATGCCACGCCCGGCGTCACCGTCGCGCTGGGTGAAGAACTGGTGGGCTTGTCGCAGGATGCCGACCATGTGAGCGTCAAGCTAGTACGCGACGGCGCCGGCCATGAAGTCACCGCGCGCTATCTGGTCGGCTGCGATGGCGCCTCCAGCACGGTGCGCCGCATTCTCGACATCGCGCACGATGACCTCGATTTCGACGAACCCTGGCTGGTGGTCGATGTGGGCGTCAACGTGCAGGGCGCGGCGAAGTTGCCGGCAACCAGCGCGCAGTTTTGCGAACCCGCGCGGCCGACCACGTTTCTGGTTGGTGTCGGTGAACACCGACGTTGGGAAATCATGCTGATGCCGGGCGAGACCCCGCGGGAGTTTGAATCCGACGCCGCGGTCTGGAAGCTGTTGTCGCGCTGGCTTACGCCGGCCGACGGCAGCCTGTGGCGCCGTGCCAGCTATCGCTTTCACGCCCTGGTGGCCAGCCGCTGGCGCATTGGCCGCGTGTTTCTGGCCGGCGACGCGGCGCACCAGCAGCCGCCCTTCCTGGGCCAGGGCATGTGCCAGGGCGTGCGCGACGTCGCCAACCTGGCATGGAAGCTGGATTACGTGCTGCGCGGCCGTGCGGGCGATGCGCTGCTCGATACCTACGGTGCCGAGCGCGGTGCGCACGTGCGCCGCCTCACCACCACCATCAAGGGCATCGGCCGCAACATCTGTGAGCGTGACCTGGTCAAGGCGCGGCAACGCGACGCCGACCTGATCGCGCAGGCCGGCGGCAGCATCCAGAGCGTGCCGCGCCAGGACCTGATTCCGCCGCTCGAATGCGGGCTCCTGGCAATGCAGGCGCATGCGGCGAACGGCACCCTGTTTCCGCAGCCGCGCGTCGTGCTCGATGGTCGCACCGGGTTGATGGACGATATCGTGGGCGGCGGCCTGCGGGTGATCGCCAGCGCCGATGTCGCGCCCGAAGCGCTGCTTGCGTCGCCGGCGGTGATCGCCGCCGGTGCCACGGTGATTCTGGTCAGTGCTGCCGGCGCGAAAGCGGTGGCCGCGCCGGCTGGCGTAGCTGCTGTGATCGAACAGGACGACATCGTGACCGACTGGTTCGCCCGCCAGGGTGCGTGTATTGCGCTGGTACGGCCGGATCACTACGTCTACGGTGTCGCATCAAACTGCGCGGCGTTCGAGCAGGTCGTTGCCGCTTTCAACCAATCCCTGGGGGCCAACCCGTGAAATATCTCGTCAAGGCTGGGCTGTTGGTCGCCGTTGCATGCCTGCCGATGTGCAACGCGCATGCGCAGTCCTGGCCCATGAAGCCGGTCAAGTTCATCCTCTCGCAACCCGCCGGGGCCGGGCCCGACGTCATGGCGCGCTTTGTCGCCGAGCATCTTTCCAGGGCGATTGGCCAGCCGGTGGTGATCGAGAACCGCCCGGGTGGGCAGAACGTGATCGGTGCGCAGGCGGCGGCCAGGTCTGCGCCTGACGGCTACACTTTCTACTACGGCACCACCGCCGCGATCGTTACCAATGTGTACACGTTCAAAAACCTGCCGTATGACCCGAAGAAGGAATTCATCCCGGTGGCAATGGTGGGCAAGAGCCCGTTCCTGATAGCCGCCAGTCCGCAATCCAATATCAAGACGCTGGCCGAAGCGTTGGCGCTCGCCAAGGCGCAACCCGAGAAAGTCTCGATCGGCACCGAAGGCCCGAAGACTTTCTCGGGCATGCTGGCCGATATGGTTGCTTCGCTGGGGGATGTGAAGATCACCCAGGTGCCATATCAAAAATCGCCGGAGGCGATTCAGGACGCCATCGGCGGTCGCATTCAGTTGCTGTGCCTGCCGTCGGCGGCCTTGATCCCGCTGATCAAGTCCAATCGTCTGCTGCCGATCGCTGTCAGTTCGTCGCAGCGCCTGCCCGGCCTGGCGGAGACGCCGCCGATCGCCGAAACCTTCGCCGGTTTCGAATACACCGGCTGGCACGCCTTGTTTGCACCGGCCGGCACGCCGGCCGAGGTGGTGACGCGCGTCAACCGCGAACTCGACCGCATTTTGCGCACGCCCGAGGTGGTGGAACGTATGCTGGCGATGGGGTCGATCGCCGAGGGCAGTGGATCTCCGCAAGCGGTCGGCGCCTTTGTCAACGCCGAGCATGAGCGTTGGATAAAGATCGTCAAGAGCCTCAATATCACCGCCGAGTAAACGCCACTGCTGCGCAGTGGCGGCCGGACCGGCCGCCGGCACTGCAGGCCGCACGGTGTGCCGGGCCGAAGCTCAGCCGCGCCGCTCCGCCACCACCGGATTGCGCAACACGCCAATCCCCTCGATCTCGATCTCGACCACGTCACCCGGCAGCATCGGCCCGATGCCGGCTGGTGTGCCGGTGATGATCACATCATCCGCGCGCAGGGCTAATACCGTGATCATCATCGCGATCGTCGCCGCCGCCGCACCGTTCGGCTGGGCCCTGGGGATCGAGCGCATCCCGCAGGTGATCGCCGAACACATGGGTGCACTGACGCAAAACCCGCTGCTGTTCCTGCTGGTGCTCAACGTCTTCTTGCTGATCGTCGGGCTGGCGATGGAGTTCATCGCCTCGCTGGTGATCCTGGTGCCGATCCTGCTGCCGATCGCCGCCAAGGTTGGCATCGACCCGGTGCACCTGGGCGTCATCATGGTGATGAACCTGGTGCTGGGGGCGTTGACGCCGCCGCTCGGTGTGCTGGTATTCGCCACCGCGACCATCGCCCAGGTGCGGGTCAACGATGTGTATCGCGAGGTGCTGCCGTTTTTCTGGGCCTTGCTGGGCGTCTTGGCGCTGGTTACCTACCTGCCATGGATCAGCCTGTGGCTGCCGCGCCTGATCGGTTATTGAGCGCGCCCGGGCGTGGCTAGCGCTGCCCGCCGCCGTGGGGTCAAGGAAACCCGGGAGCGGACCGCGTTTCCTTGAGCACCAGGCCGCAATTGCGCCGACGGCCCCCGAGCGGGGCGAGCACAACTGGCGCGGCCAGGTGCGTGCCGGGTGTCGCGCTGGACGAAGTAGCTGGCGAGGCCGGATAGCCCGACCAGAAGGGCTTAAGCCAGATGGACGCCCCACGCAGCACGCTGCACGGCCTATGCGACCGCACCGGGCAATGTTGCAAGCGATGACGATGGCAGCAACGGGCCATTCACCGGACACCAGTTGCGTGAGATTGATGCGCCCGAAGCCAGGATCGAGAATGTGTTCAAGCGCGTGCGGCTTGATGTGAGGTTCAAATCCAACAGAGCGCAGATCCCATGGGAAAGCACACCGTTGGAAGGCGAGTTTTACTTTATGCCGCTTGCTCGCCGGTTTCAGCATCGAGGTTCCAGGCCCGTCAGGCATCCGAAGATTTGAGGCGGCCAGTCAGGTATTGATGCAGGACGCTTGAAACCAGGGTTTGATAAGGCATGCCAAGCTTGGCAGCCTTGATTTGCAGGCCCAGCATGTCCATCGACGAAACCCGGATGTTCATGCGCTTGTCGCGCTTTAGCGTCGCACGGGCCGCGCCGGCGGCCTCATCGCGTTCAGCCTTGGTTGCTACCTTGTACTTAAGCTCGCCCTTCTCGAACGCGCGCAGCAATTCCTGTTCTTCGCGATCCAGCTTCAGGCCAGCGCTTGCTTTCCGGGTGCTCATCGGCTCGCTCCTTTCAGAAATGCCCGGGTTCCCTTGCGTGTCGGAATCACGGTCTTGAGAAAAATCCATTCGGCATCGCGGACGAACGGAACCATGTAAACGTAGTCGTTGATTTCGACGTAATAGATTTCCTGGTGCGCATGGGTACCTTCGCTGTGATGCTGCCGCGTCGCCAGCAAATGCCCCGCGTCGATCGCAACCACGATATCTTCGAACGAGACGCCGCGATACTCGCGCAACCAAGCGTCCTTTTCATCACTCCAGCGAAATTCCATTGGAGAAGTTTAGCAGACATCCAGGAATAATGTCGCCTATAAGGCGACAATTCGCAGTCCTGTGGGCTTGGCGAAACGCCGACTTGCGCTGCGCCTGATCGGTTATTGAGCGCCGCATGCCGTCGCCTTGCCGCGGCCGCCCCTCAATGGGGCAAGGAAACCCCGGGCGGCTCGGCGTTTCTTTGAAAGCCGCAACGGCCGGTTGCCGGACCCGCGTGCAAGGAGTTTGGTGTGGCGCATCAGTGAAAGCGGGATCGCTTCCAGCGCGCCTACATGTTCTCCGGCAAAAATGTCACGATCTGCGGAAACGCCATCAACAGGAAGGTGAACAGGATCATGATGATCGCGTAGGGAACGGCCCCGCGGATCACATCACCGACGCCGCCATTGTCCGGGCGAATCCCCTGCACCACGAACAGATTCATGCCCACCGGCGGGGTGATGAGTCCCAATTCGCACATGATGATGATGAAAATGCCGAACCAGATCGGATCCACGCCCACCGAGGTGACGATGGGATAGGTCAGGGGAATGGTCGCCACCATCATCGAGAGGGTGTCCATGAACATGCCCAGCAGCAGGTAGAACAGGATCAGCGCCAGCAGCAGCGCGGTTTTTGAGAGGCCAAAGCTGGTAACCCATTTGGTCAGCGCCTCACCGATGCCGGTCAGGCTCAAGGCCAGGTTGAGCACGAAGGCCGCGGTGGTGATCAGCAGGATCATGCCGGTGGTGCGCGCCGACGACAGGAAGCAGGCCTGCATCAGCCCGGTGGTGAGCTTGCCGGAAAAACCAATGAACGCCAGCGCCACCACCACGCCTAGCGCGGCGGACTCGGTGGCCGTGGCAATGCCCGCATACAGGCTGCCCATGACAATGGCGAATATCACCACCGGCTGGGTGATGTTGACCAACAGGCGCAGGCGCTCCTTGAGCGGCACCGGGTCATGCACCACATTAAGCCCGGTGGTCTTGGCCATGATGTAGATATAGAGCATGAAAAAGCCGGTCAAAAGCAGGCCGGGAATGATGCCGGCGATGAACAGTTTGCCTACCGAATTGTTGGTCATCGAACCGTAGATGATCATGTTGACCGAGGGCGGAATCAGGATGCCCAGAGTGCCGCCGGCCGCCAGGCTGCCAAGCGATGCGCTCATCGGGTAGCCGTGGCGCTGCAGCGACGGCAGCGCCACCGTGCCGATGGTGGCCGCGGTCGCCACCGAGGAACCGGAGGTCGCGGCGAACAGGGCGCAGCAGCCGATGTTGGTATGCAAGAGGCCGCCCGGCAGGCGCCCGAGCCAGGCGGCAAAGGCCTGGTACATGCGATCGGCCATGCCGCTGCGCAACAGCAGCTCGCCCAGCAACACGAAGAGCGGAATCGAGGTCAGCCCGTTCTCGCTCATGGTGCCCCACAGCACCGAGGCACCGGATATCAGGAAGGCCTCGCCAAAGGCCGCCATGCCGCCCACCACTGCCAACAGCAGCATCACCGTTGCGATCGGCATGCCGAGCAGCATGAAAAGCACCATCGCGAGAAAACTGACTACACCTACCGCGATCATGCTCACCTGGCATCTCCCGGCAGTGCGGCGACATCCACGCCGCGCGCCTTGGCGTCATCCAGTTCCTCTTTCAGTTCCTCCTTGGCGCCACGTGGCGAGTAGTCGCGCACCAGGATTTCGCCGCGCCCGGTGAAGGCCAGCCACAACACCCGCACGCCGTAACCGCTGGCGACCGCGGCAAACAAGGCTAAGCAGGCGAACCACACCATTTGCGGATACTTGATCGGGGTTGCCCACGGCGTTTGCGCGGTGCTGTTCAAGTCGATCGAGTCTCGCAGGCTGTAGAAGGCCATCGCCAGGAACAACAACGCGGTGGCGGTAATCGTCAGCATGGCCAATACGTTGAGCAGCATGCGTGGCCCCTGAGGCAGGCGATCGTGGATCAGGTCGATGCGAATATGGGCGCGCGATACCAGCGCCAGGGTGAACGCCAGCGAAGCGCCGACCGCGAGCGCATAGCCGCCCAGTTCGTCGACACCCTGCAGGGAGACGTTGAATACCTTGCGCATCGAGGTTTCGACGGCGACGGCAAAGGAGAGCAGAACAAACACCGTGCCGAAAAGCGTGGCGGCAATTTTCTCGAGGTTTTTCATAGGGGCTCCGCTGTTCAGTCAAGAGGCCGGCGATCTTCCGCCGGCCTCGGTGAAGCCAATGCTTACTTCATCCCGATGATCGGGCCCACCGATTTCTTCCACGTAGCCGAGCAACCAGGATTGACCTTGTCGCAGGCTTCCGCCCAGGCCGGGAAGGAAATATCGCGTACCGCGTTCTGCACGAACTCGATGTCCTTCTGGGTAGGCTTGACAGTGACCAGTTTGAACTTCTTGCCGGTGGTGCAGGGGTCCTGGCCGGCATTGCAGCGCATGGCGTCGGTCCACAGTTCCTCGGAGTATTTCCAGATGTCGTCGGACAGGCCCTCGATGGCGCCGCGCAGCTTGATCTGCTGCTCGCCCGACATCTTTTTCCACGAGGTCATGTTGATCGCATAGCCCTGCACCGCCACCTGCAGGCCCAGGGCATAGACGTGGGTCGCGGTCTCGGGCCAGCCGGCCGAGTTGGCCGACGAAGGGCCGGTCACGGCGCAATCGATCGTGCCCAGCTTCAAGCCCTGCGCAACTTCGCCGAAGGCCATGGTTACCGGCGTGCCGCCGACGCGTTCCATGAATTTCGCCATCACGCCATCGAGAATGCGGATTTTCATGCCCTTCAAGTTCGACAAATCCTTGATCGGTTTGGTGCAGAAAATCACCTGCGGGCCGAATGGCCAAACCGCCAGCAGCTTCAGGTTGAATTGTTCCTGCAGGCGCAAATCGACATAGCTCTGGTACGCGCCGACCACTTTCTTGGCCACTTTGTAGTCGGTGTTCAGGCCGACCATGTCCAGGCCCAGAATCATCGGCTCGTCGCGTGACACCTGACCCATGCGCAGGCCGACGATGTCGTAAATGCCGGTTTTCATCACCCGCAGTTGTTCGAATTCCTTGACGCCGGTGGAATCCAATGGCTTGTAGTCGATGTCCAGCGGCAGGCCGGTCTTGGCCGCCAGGGTCTCGAAAAACGGCTGCTCCTTGTTCTTCAGGATCAGGCCGGTCGATAGCGGCATACCCATCACGCGCAGCTTGATTTTTTCCTGCGCGGTCACGGGAGCTAGGGCGAATGCGGTGGCGATGGCGGCGGCTAGGACCGCCGCGCGGGTGAGATGTTGCAGTTTCATGAGTTTGACTCCTGGGCTAAAAGTGATTGAGGGTTAAGCGAAATGGTTGGCAATATCAAGCAGGGTCGCCGGGCAGGCGCCAGGTGCGGGTCGGCGGTGACTTGATTTCGATCTGTACGCAGTCTTCGTGCCGCAGTCTTCGTGCGCTTCGCTGTAGTGTGGCACACCGCGCGGATGCACCCACGAATCGCCTGGGCCGAGAATGCTCTCGTTGCCATCGATCACCATGCGCAGCTTGCCGGGCAGCAGGATCGCCATTGATTCATGGTCGTCGTGCTGATGCAGCGGATCGATCAGGCCTTTCTTGCGGGTCCAGCGGGTCATCGAACTCTCGTCGCCGCATACCAGCGGGGCCACCGCCAGCACACCTTTCATGCGCGCGCCTTCGACCGTTTCGACCACGGTTTCGATCGCATCGGCGGCCTTGAAAGTGAGGGCGGCACTGCGCGGTGGCTTGCGGGGGATGGTCACGGTGACTCCTTTGGGTGACTGAAAACGCGGTCAGACAAGCGCGGGCGCCGCATCGATCGAAAGCATGTGCAGCGCGCCCACCATGCCCCAGGCGACCGAATCATAGACCGGCAAACCCAGCCGCTCCTGCAAGCCGGCGGCCACGCTGGCGCCGCGCGTATTGGTGCCGTAAATGATCAGCGCGTCTGGCCGTACCGGGCTGCCGTTCACGCATGTCGCGGCCATCGACGCGATTTCTTCCGGCGCAACCTGCGCCATGGCGAAATTATCCGTGATGTCATTGCGGTGAGTGTCGGCCACGCACTCGAAGCCGGCGGCTGCGAAGGTGGCGCGAATAGTCAGGTTCATGTCTGGCGGGTTGAGCGTCACCATCGCGAAGCGCTTGACGCCGCCGCGAATGAAGGTATCGGCCAGCGCCAGGCTCGAGGTGGTGGCGACAATGCCGGTGGCCGCGCGGATCTCGTCACACAGTTGGCCGTCGCGCTCGAACCCCACCAGGCCGCCGGCGCTGCCGTTCCAGCAGATCACCTCGCAGCGCGCATCGGCCAGCAGTTTTGCCGCACCCAGCAGGGCGCCGGAGTCGTAGTAGGCGGCGGCCGGGTTGTCGACCTTCATCGCGGTCAGCGCGAAGCGCGCGAAATGCACCTGCACCGCCGGCACTCGCGCAGCCATCGCGATACACACCGGTTCGACCACAGTGTTGGAGGACGGCAGGATCATGCCGATGCGCCGCGCGCTCATCCGGCGCCATAGCCCAAGAGGCGCGGCAGCCAGGTGACGATCGGCGGAAACAGCATGCACAGGAACAGCACGCCATACATCAGGGTGATGAAGGGCCACAGCGCGACCACGATTTCGCGCATCGATATTTTGTTGATGCTGCACACCACGAACAGCACCACGCCCACTGGCGGGGTCAGCATGCCGATCACCAGGTTCAACACGAACAGGAAGCCGAAGTGCAGAGGGTCGATGCCATAGGACAGCGCGATCGGATGCAACAGCGGCACCAGCATGATGTAGGCGGCGTTCGATTCGAGGAACATGCCGACTACGAACAGCACCACCGCCACCAGCGCCATGTAGCCCAGCGGGCTGTCGGTGATCGACTTCACCAGCACCGCGACCTTCGCGGGTAGCAGATCGATGGTCAAAAGGTAGGTCACCACCGAGGCGAAGGCGATCAGCGCGCCGACCATCGCGGTGGTGATGGCCGAGCGCAGCAAGATGCCCGGCAAATCGGCCACTTTGAGCAGGCGGGTGATGAAAAATCCTACCGCGAGCGCATACACCACGGCGATCGCCGAGCCCTCGGTGGCGGTAAAGGCGCCGCCGACGATGCCGCCGATGACCACCACCGGCATCATGAAAATGATGATCGAGCGGCGCAACTGGGCGAACACATTGGCGAACGAGAACGGAACGCCGGTGGCCGGATAGCCGCGTTTGTTGACGTACCAGGTGCAGATCAGCATGAAGCCGATGGTGATCAGGATGCCCGGAATTACCCCCGCCATGAACATGCCGCCCACCGATACCGAAGGCCCTGCCATGAAGGCATAGACGATCATCGCTCCCGAGGGCGGAATGATCGGGCCCAGATTGCCCGCGGCGGCGACAATCGCCGAGGCAAACGGCTTGTCGTAGGCCTTGGTGAGCGAGGGGCCCAGGATGGTGGAAAGCGCGCTGGCATCCGACACCGCCGCGCCCGACACCGTGGCTAAGCCCGCGCCGGACAGCATGGTCACATGCGCCAGGCCGCCACGCACGCGGCCCACCACTGCGTTGGCCAGCTCGATCAGGCGCTCGACGATGCCGGCCCTGACCATCAGTTCGCCGGCCAGGATGAAGAACGGAATCGACATCAGCGGGAATGAATTGACCGCATGCATCATGCGCTGCGGGATGATGGCGAAGCCGTCGCCGGAGAAAGCCAGTGCCACCATGGCGGCGAAACCCAGTGAAAATGCGATCGGCATGCCGATCACGCCCAACAGCAGGAAGCCCAGAAAGATGCCGATCGACATGGCGTCGCCCCTATTCCGCAGCCAGATCGGCGCGCGCCGATGGGCCTGACATCACGATGTGCAGCAAGTGCAGCGCGCTGTGGGCCGAGCCAAACGCCACCGGCACCATGAACCACGCGGTCGACATGTCGAGCGTGGGCAGCGTCTCGCTCCATTGCCCGGCTGCGACCTGCGCGGCGTACCAGGCGATCAGGGCCATCATGCCGGCCGACAACAGGGCGACAAAACGCGCCAGGGCGGCTTGCGCGTGCGGCGGCAGGTGGGCCACCAGCAGTTCGATGCTGATGTGGGCGTTGCGGGCGATGCCGATCGGCAGCGCTAGGAATACCGAGGTGACGAACATCAGCCGGCCGATATCATCGGCCCAGTCGAGCGAGGAATTGACGCCGTAGCGCAGCAGCACCTGCACCGACACCACCGCCACCATCAGGGCCATCGCCAGCATGATGGCCCAGCACACCAGCCGGTCGAAGCCGCCCAGCAATTTTCCAAACATTGTTGTTCTCCGGTCCGATGGTGGGTTGTCGCTGCTGGTTGCCGCTTGCGCTTACTTCATCTTCGCCACTTCGGCCAGCACGCTGTCGACCAATGGTGCACCGGCGCGTTTTTTCACCTCGTCAATCACCCCGGCTGC
>JAYVWK010000220.1:0-3515 GCA_043786185.1 Burkholderiales bacterium | reverse complement strand
GCCAGGTAGCAGCAGGCCACGGTGCCGACCAGCAGGGCCAGCACTTCGGCGGCGTGGCGCAGGCGCGGTGACAACTGCTCGAAAATCAGCGTCATGCGCACCATGTCGCCGTGCTGGAAGGTGTGGGCCATGCCGAGAAAAGCCGCCGCCGCCGCCAGCCACGACACCACATCATCGGTGCCACCGGTACGCAAGCCCAACTGGCGCATGCCGGTGGTGATGATCATGATGAGGAAGATCGCCAGCACCGACAGCCCGGCGGCGTAGCCGGCGAGATCGTAGATCTTGGTCAGGATTTTTCGCATGGGTGTCTCGTGGCGAGTCGGAAAACGGAAAGCGGTGCGCTCTGCAAGCGCCCCAAATCCACGCAGCGCGCTAAAACGCAGATACGCAGGAACAGTGCCGGTTCGCGCGCGTTTCGTGCATTTGCACGCCCGGCCGGTCGATTGACCGCAAATGCTTTCGCAATCGATCCCGCGCGGCGCAAGCAAGTGCGGCGGTCAGCGCGTATAGCACCATCCCGGTACGAGTAGAGCACATAATCGCCGCGGTCCGGCTGCTTTGGGGGCGCCGCAACGCCGGCGAGCGCCGATCAACACGGCATTCGTCTTGCTGAAAGAGTGGCCAGTAGCCGTGCAGCGACACGTTGCACGCTGCGCTCACCCCGTCGCGCTTGACCCAACTCTTCGCCGAGGAACCCGGCATGCCCATCTACGGGCGACGAGATGGGGCCAACCACAATCGATGGCGCACTAAAACAGCCCGGCCGAGGTGAATCGTCTGATTGAGGCGCTCGATCCGCTGCTCGACTGAAGGTAGTCAGGCGTGGCCGCGCCGCACCGGTCGGACCGAGCTGATCCGACCATTGCTAGCCGTTGGCCACCTGTGCTCCCCTGCCGCTTTACTGCGGGTGGTCGCTGTCCTTCATGCGGGTTTGCCAGTCCGCCAATTGCTGCTCGGCCGCATCCTTGGTAACGCCGTAGGCTACCTGAATCTTGCCGGCCAGCGTTTCGCGCCTGCCGGCGATGACATCGAGCTCGTCGTCGGTGAGCTTGCCCCATTGCTGCTTGGCATTGCCCTTGAATTGCTTCCAGTTACCTTCAATTCGATCCCAGTTCATTTTCCTCTGCCTTGGGTTGGCCAATCTTCCGGACCGCACGTTTGCCGCTCCGATGTGGCGCGCGCCGATATCCGCGCGCACGCCGCCCTAGTCTTGCCGAAAGCGCCGCCCGGCACCGATACGGCACAAGCGCGGCGCAGCCTGCTACTTGAGCCGCATGTCGTTCTTGACCGAAGTCACGCCCTTGATGCCACGCGTAAGCCGCACCGCCTCGTTCATCGCCGCGTTGGTACTGACGAATCCGCTCAGCTGCACCGCGCCCTTGAAAGTCTCGACGTTCACCTCGGTGGCCTTGACGCCCGGGTCATCGATCAGCGCGGCCTTGACCTTGGTGGTGATCCAGGTGTCGGATACATACTCGTTCGGCGTTTCCTGGTTGGCGGGAACGGTGGACACACAGCCCCCCATCATCACCACCAGGGCAGAGGCGAGCAGCAGGGTTGCAAATCGATGATTCGAATTCATGGCAAAACCTCCGGAACTGGGTTGACGTGCAAGGCACCGCGCCTTGTGGCGGGGCGTGATGCGATTGTTCGCCGATCACGCGGCCGCTTCCGTGCGCTTGCGCACATACCAGCGCGCCGAATCGCAATATCGTCCTCTTACTCATGAAAGCCGCGGAAGAACAGAGCGCAGGCATCGCCCAGGCGACACCAGACATGCTGGTACTGTCGGGGCCATGGACCGCGCGCGGCAGTGCCGCGGTCGCCGCGCAACTCGATCGCCTGGTGGTGCCCGCCGGCGTGCCGGCGACACTTGACGGCAGTGACATCGCCGCTTTGGACTCGGCAGGTGCATGGCTTCTGCAAAAGCTGCTGCTGCGCCTGCGCTCGCAGGGCGCGACCATCGATGTGCGGGGGCTCAAGCCGCGGTTCGCGCGCCTGTTGGAGGTGGTTCAGAGCCACGTCGCGGCGCAAGCCAGCAAGCCCGCGCCAGCCGCGGCGCCCAACCCGGCGCTGCTCGCGCGCGTCGGTCGTGGCGCGCACAGCGCCTACGACGAGGCCCGCGGCTTGCTTGGCTTCGTAGGCGAAAGCGCGCTGGCGCTATTGGCCGGCGTGCGGCATCCGGCGCGGCTGCGCTGGCGCCCGCTGCTCTACAACATCCGCACTGCCGGTTTCGATGCCTTGCCGATCGTCGGCCTGTTGTCGTTTTTGCTGGGCATCGTGGTCGCATACCAGGGCGCGGATCAATTGCGACGCTACGGCGCCAACATATTTGTAGCGGACTTGGTCGGCCTGTCGATGCTGCGCGAGTTCGCGCCGCTCATCACCGCGATCATCATCGCCGGGCGCTCGGGTTCCGCCTACGCCGCGCAGATCGGCACCATGGCGGTGACCGAGGAAATCGACGCGATGCGCACCATCGGCATCGCGCCGATGGAGCTCTTGGTACTGCCGAAAATTCTTGCACTCATGATCGCGATGCCGCTCCTGACGGTGTTCGCCGATGTGCTGGGCGTCGCGGGCGGCATGCTGATGGCGCGCGCGCAGTTGGGCGTCACCTTCCCGGAGTTTCTCGATCGTTTCGCCAAGGCAGTCAGCATCACCGCCTACATGGTGGGCATCGGCAAGGCGCCGGTGTTCGCCGCCATCATCGCCGTGGTGGGCTGCTTCCAGGGCTTTCGCACCACGGGCGGCGCCGACCAGGTTGGGCGCCAGACCACCAAGAGCGTGGTGCAGTCGATCTTCCTGGTGATCGTCGCCGACGCCTTGTTCTCGATCGCCTTCAGTGCGCTGGATCTGTAACATGTCGGACGCCATCGAACTCAAGGGCGTCACCACCCGCTTCGGCGAGCATATCGTCCATGATGGCATCGACCTCGACGTCAAGCACGGTGAAATCTTCGCATTGATCGGCGGCAGCGGCTCCGGCAAATCGACCCTGCTGCGCGAGATGATCCTGCTCAAGCGTCCGGATGCCGGCACCATCCGCGTGCTGGGCGTCGATTTGGCCGACCTGGGCGAGGATGCCGCCACCGCACTGCGCCGGCGCTTAGGCGTGATGTTCCAGCATGGCGGCCTGTTCGGCTCACTCACCGTGACCGAGAATATCGGCCTGCCGCTGCGCGAGCACAGCGCGCTCGACAGCAGCCTGATCGACGAGATCGCCGCCTCCAAGCTCGCAATGGCCGGCCTCAAGCCCGAAGTCGGCGCGCAGTATCCGTCGGAGCTTTCCGGCGGCATGCTGAAACGCGCCTCGCTGGCGCGCGCGCTCGCGCTCGATCCGGAGCTGTTGTTTCTCGATGAGCCAACCGCCGGCCTGGATCCGCAAAGCGCGGCCGGGGTCGATGCACTGGTGCGCGAGCTGCGCGATCTGATGGGCCTCACCATCGTCATGATCACCCACGACCTCGACCTGTTGTGGCAAGTCGCCGACCGCGTCGCGGTGCTGAGTG
>JAYVWK010000219.1:0-2805 GCA_043786185.1 Burkholderiales bacterium | reverse complement strand
CCGGCGCTGCTGGATGTCATCGCCGGCAGCGTGCAGTTGATCATCACCTCGCCGATCGCCGCCGGCGCGCACATGAGCGGTGGCCGGGTGCGAGCGCTGGCTTCCACCGGCAGCGCGCGCAATCCCGGTTTGCCCGAGCTGCCGACGATCGCTGAAACGGTACCGGGTTACGACATCTCGCAGTCCTGGGGCATCACCGTGCCCGCCGGCACGCCGCCGGCGGTGGTCAGCTTGCTGCACACCGAGATCGTCAAGGTCTTGAGGCTGGCCGACGTGCGTGAGCGCATCATCCGCACCGGCGCGGTACCGGTGGGCGACACTGCCGAGGAGTTCGCCGCCTTCATCGCCGCGGAACGCAAGCGCCTGGGCGAGGTGATCAGCAAGACCGGCATTGTGCTGGCCGATTGAGTGAGGGATCAGATGCGACCTGCGAATCTGCTGTTTTTCCTGTCCGACAATCATGCGCGCAGCGCGCTGGGGTGCTACGGAAACCCGGTGGTCCAGACCCCGGTGCTCGATGGCCTGGCTGCGCGCGGCACGCGCTTCGCCAATGCCTATTCGGCCAGTCCCTTGTGCTGTCCGGCGCGCGCCGCGATCGCCACCGGGCGCTTCCCGTTCCAGACCGGTTACTGGGACAACGCGATCGTCTACGACGGCCGGGTACCGAGCTGGATGCACCGGTTGCGCGACGCCGGCTCGCGCGTGGCCGCAGTCGGCAAGCTGCACTTCCGTTCCAGCGCCGACGACAACGGCTTTTCCGAGGAACTGGCGCCCATGCATATCCTCAATGCCAAGGGCGGCGTGAGCATGCTGTTGCGCTGGTCCGACGAGGAGCCGGTCAACCGCGGTCAATGGGAGCTGTATTTAGAGCAGTCCGGCGTGGGCAGCACGCACTACCAGGAATATGACCTGGAGATTTCGCGACTGGCCACCCTATGGCTGAAGAACCAGGCGCTTGCAGGCGACAAGCCCTGGGCCTTGTTCGTCTCTTACGTGAGTTCGCATCCGCCCTTCACGGTACCGCAGGAACTGCTCGATCTGTATCCCGTCGACAGCATGCCCCTGCCGCCGCTATTCCGCGCCGATCAGCGGCCGCAGCATCCGTCGCTTGCGCACCTGCGCCACATCATGGGTTTCAAGGCGATGGACGACGAGGCCGCGCTGCGCCGCATCGCCGCCTGTTACTACGCGCTGGTGACGCACCTTGACCGGCAGATCGGCGCGGTGCTGCGCGTAGCCGGTGAACTCGGGCTGCTCGAGGACACGCGCATCATCTATACCAGCGACCACGGCGAGGCGCTGGGTGCGCATGGCCTGTTCGGCAAGGCCAACCTGCTCGAACCCGGTGCCGGCATTCCGCTGATCGTCTGCGGTCCCGATATCGCCGCCGGACGCGTGGAGCGGCAGCCGGTATCGCAGGTCGATCTGTACCCGACCATCATCGAGGGGGCCGGGCTTAAGCCTACCGCGGCGGAGGCGGATCTTCCGGGTCATTCGCTGTTCCATACCGCCTCGCGCACGGCCCCGGTGTTCGCCGAGTATCACGCCGCCGGCTCGCGGCGCGGGGCATCGATGCTGCGCGCGGGGGCCTGGAAACTGATTCACCATGTCGACGCGCCGCCGCAGCTATTCAATCTCGAGGCCGACCCCGACGAAGGCTGTGATCGCGCGGCGGACCCGGCTGCAGCGCCTAAGCTTGTCGAACTGGAAGATGGGCTCAAGGCGATCTGCGATCCGCAAGCCGTCGACCTGCGCGCCCGTGAAGACCAGCGCAAGAAGGCGGAGTTCTGGGGCGGCAACGATGCCATCCGCAAGGAAGGGCTGCTGGTCTACACCCCGCCGCCAGGCGTGGCGGCGGAGGTGCGCTAGCCATGACTGTCGCGGTTACTGCGCAGCCGAAGATCGAGGTGGCGCGCGTTTCCAAGCACTTCGGGGATGCCGGCAGCGCGCCGGTGCTGCTCGACATCAACTTGAGCTGCGCCGAGAACGAGTTCGTCTGCCTGCTGGGGCGCTCCGGCTGCGGCAAGACCACCCTCCTCAACATCATCGCCGGGCTTACGCCACCCAGCGCCGGCGAGGTACGTGTCGACGGTGTGCGGGTGACAGGTCCGGGGCAGGGCAAGGGCATGGTGTTCCAGCAAAACGCCCTGTTCCCGTGGCTCACAGCGCGCGGCAATGTCGAATTCGGCGCGCGGCGCGGCGGTCTGGACAAGGCAGGCGCGCGCCGCGTCGCCGATGAACTGCTGGAACTGGTCGGACTGGGCGCTGTCGCCGGGCGTTTTCCCGTGCAGCTGTCAGGCGGCATGCAGCAGCGCGTGGCGATCGCGCGCGCGCTGGCGCTGGATCCGCAAATACTGCTGATGGACGAACCCTTCGGCGCCCTGGACGAGATCACCCGGCTGGACATGCAGGCCGAGTTGCTGCGGGTATGGGCCAGCCGGCGCAAGACGGTGGTGTTCGTCACCCACAGCATCATGGAAGCCCTGACGCTGGGCGACCGCGTGGTGGTGATGGGCGAGGGCGGCATCGTGGCGATTCATGAAGTCGGCGGCGCGCGGCCGCGTAGCCGCAGCGATCCGGCACTGACCGGCCTGCATGAACAAATCTGGCAAGGCCTGCACTGAGATGCGCGCGCTCCTCAAGCAGCATGCCGCGCTCTTTCAGGGCGGGTGTTTCCTCCTGGCGCTGCTGGCTGCATGGGAGCTGGCCGCCGCCCTTAGCTGGCTGCGCCCGCACTCGTTTCCGCCGCCCTCGCGCGTGGCGCTTGGTGCCTGGGAGCTGGCCGTGCGCGGCTTCCCCGAGGGC
>JAYVWK010000218.1:0-2731 GCA_043786185.1 Burkholderiales bacterium | reverse complement strand
TGGTTGACCGCGGCGCGTAGTTGGCGCGCCGGCGCGAACTGCTCGCCCCAGGCGCCACCGCGTGCGGCGAGATGCGCGCGCAGGCTGGCGATGTCGGTCACGCCGGCCGGCGGCGGCAGCGCTTCGGAAGCTACGCCCAGCGCTTCACGCAAGCCCGCGAAATACAGCAGCTTGATCATGATTCAGCAAAGCAATCCGGAAAATGGCAAGAAACGCACGATATCCCCAGGCGCGATTTTTTGCGATGACGGATTGTCGATCAAGCCGTCTCCCCACACCGTTGATGTAAGCACACCCGAACTCTGGTTCGGGAACAGGTCCAGTCCGCCACTGGAATTCATGCGCGCACGCAGGAATTCACGGCGGCGATCGGGTTTGTCCCAAGTGAAGTCCGCGCGCAGCGTGAGTGCCGGCGGCGCCAGATCGGTGCGACCCTGGCGCTTGAGAATGAAAGGGCGGGCAAACAACAGGAAGGTCACGAAGCCCGACACCGGGTTGCCCGGCAGACCCAAAAAGTCGGCTGCGTCGCCAGACGCACGCCGCACCTGGCCATAGGCCAGCGGCTTGCCCGGCTTCATGGCGATTTGCCACAGGCGAATCTCGCCCTCGGCTTCGACCGCGGGGCGCACGTGATCCTCCTCGCCGACCGAGACGCCGCCGGTGGTAATGATAAGGTCATGGTCGGCCGCGGCCGCGCGCAGCACGCGCCGCGTTTCGTCGAGCGAATCACGCACGATGCCTAAATCGGTCAGCGTGCAACCGAGGCCCTCGATCAGGCCACGCAACACAAAGCGGTTGGAGTTGTAGATCGCACCGGGCTTCAAGGCCTCGCCCGGCATCGCCAACTCGTCGCCGGTGAAAAACACCGCGACCTTGAGCTTGCGCTTGACCGGAAGAGTCGCCAGCCCGACCGAGGCCGCCAGGCCGCAGGCCTGCGGCGTCAGAAGTGCGCCGGGGCTGAGAATCTCGGCGCTGGCGCGAATGTCTTCTCCAGCGCGCCGCACCCATTCGCCCGCGGCCGGCACATGATTGACGGCCACCAAGTCGCCATCGACCGCGCATTGCTCCTGCATCACCACCGCGTCCGCGCCTGGCGGGATCATCGCTCCGGTGAAGATCCGCGCCAGTGTTCCGGGCGCCAATGGCTGCGGCACATGGCCCGCGGCAACACGCTGCGACACCGGCAGGCGAGTTCCGGGTGCGCCAATATCAATGGCCCGCAGGGCATAGCCATCCATCGAGGTGTTGTCCATCGGCGGCACATCCAGCGTCGAACGTACCGCGGCCGCCAGCACGCGGCCATGCGCATCTAGCGTAGCGACAGTTTCATGCCCGGTCAACGGCACCGCTTGCGCCAGCAAGGCGGCGAGAGCCTCATCCATCGAAAGCATCGGCGGGCGGTTCATCGGCGAGCAATTCCCAAATGGCGCATTATAAATTCGGCGATCGCGGTCGGGGCGTTGATATCGAGCGTCGGCAGACCGGTAGCCACCACGCCATCGCAGGCGACAGCGATGATATTGGGGTCGTCGGTATGCAGCAGCGCGCGACCAAGCGATGGTCGATAAATCTCCAGCTTGGGGATGGCGGCGCGCTTGAAGCCCTCGACTAGCACCAGGTCGCAGGGCGAAAAGCGCGCGAGTTGTTCGTCGAGGGTCGGCTCGGGTTCACTGCGCAGTTCATGCATCAGCACCCAGCGACGGTCGGAGGTGACCAGTACCTCAGCTGCGCCCGCCTCGCGGTGCCGGTACGAATCCTTGCCCGGCTTGTCGATATCGAAAACATGATGCGCGTGCTTGATCAGTGACACCCGCAGGCCGGCTGTGACGAAGCGCGGAATCAGTTGCTCGATCAGCGTTGTCTTGCCCGATCCTGAGTAACCGGCGAACCCGAATACCTTGTTGTTCATGCGGGCGATTGTCGCATGCGTTGCACCCGACAACAGGCGCTCGCGCGAGACACAAGGCGCTCAGGACTGCGAGCCCGCACCCATCGTATGCTGCACGATGTATTCCTTGACCCGTATGACCGATGCCGGCAGCAATTCGAAGCGGCGTGGCAGGTTTTCCAGATCGGCAAGACCCGGCGGGCGCGGTGGCTTGATGCCCAGGGCCTCGACGATGGTTTCCTCGAATTTGGCCGGCTGCGCGGTTTCCAGCACGATCATCGGCACCCCCGGCTCGCGCTCTGCCAGCGCGACTTTGAGTCCGTCGGCGGTATGGGTGTCAATCATGCGGCCGGATTTGGCGTGCACCGAGCGGATCATCGCCAGCCGATCGGCATGCGTACTGGTTCCTGAAACCAAACCATAGTCCGCCAGACGCGCCTTGAGCGGCGTGCCGTTCAGGTCGAACGCGCCCTGACGCTCGACCTGTTGCCACAGCGCCTTGACCACGGCACCGTCGCCCCTGGCCAGATCGAAAACGAAACGTTCGAAGTTCGAGGCCTTGGAAATGTCCATCGACGGGCTCGAGGTTTGCACCGTGCCGGCGCGCACCCGGTACACCCCGGTGCGAAAAAACTCGTCAAGTACATTGTTCTCGTTGGTCGCCAGCACCAGCTTGGCGATCGGCAGGCCCATCATGCGCGCCACGTGCCCGGCATAGATGTTGCCGAAATTGCCCGAAGGAACGGAAAACGAAACCTTCTCGCTGTTCGACGAAGTCGCGGCGAAATAGCCCTTGAAGTAGTAGACGACCTGCGCCACCACCCGCGCCCAGTTGATCGAATT
>JAYVWK010000217.1:0-4384 GCA_043786185.1 Burkholderiales bacterium | reverse complement strand
CGAGAAGATGGCCACGTCAGCGGGCTTGACGTTGCGAACCTGGTCGAGGCAACTGCCCCGGTAAATCTCGAAGGCCTTCGTCGCGCGATGCCGATAGACACTGATATCCGACACGGCCAAGTGAAACGCCTGCATCATCAGGGCATCCACATCTTCAGGAAATGCCTGCCGGCCCTGCCAGCTTTGCCGGTACTTTCGCCCTTTTCCATTGACAACCACGTTACTGAGCGGAACGAGGCAAGACCCCAGCAGCACGCGCAGCAACCTTCGAATCTTAGCGTCGTCAAGGGACTCGATGGACTGACGGTAGGCAAGGATTCGGCGCAGCGTTGCCTCCTTGTACAACCATCGCTCGGTGCCCTTCCGTTCACAAAATGTGCGTGGTGCTTCGCCGAGAAAGGCCATCGGATCGTCAATGCTGGCCGCTTTCGCGCTTCGAGCGACCTTCTTGAACGCCAGGTCCAGTTCGGCATCCTCATAATCACAAAGCTTCGCCTCGGCCAGATCGGCGATGAAAGGGTTCACCTCGATCAGCGTCGGGCGAATGCCGAGAAATTGCGAAGTGAGCGCGCTGGTTCCGCAGCCCCCAAAGACGTCCAGACAGGTCTTTGGCTTGTAGTCAAGGGTTTTCAGGCAATCGATGACCAAGCTAGGCGCGAAGGCCTCCTTGAACTTGAACCAACGCTGGAAAGGCAACTGCATGCTCGGTTGATTCGAACTTGACGGAGTGTCTCCCTGGAGCCCTCGCAGCCAGAATTTCAGCGACGACTGCTGCATCGCGGTCAACTGAGGCATTTGTGGGCCCGCGTTATTCTTAGTCATTGGCCAACTCCATCCCCGATTAAATCCAGTTCACGATCGCCGCACGCTCTACCGGCTCCAGCGACGCGATCTTTCTTTGTAAGTTCGTTCGCTTGCGCCTTACTGATTCTCACGAGCGAAATGTCGTTCCCAGCCGCGAGTAGTCATGTCGCCGATCCTTAAGCGTGTAGTTCATCCAGACGACCTCCTCTGCCCGCGCCCCAATGCGTCTGGGCACGGTATGCCTGTCTTTCCCAGGTCGCAAGGTTCTCATCGCATAGCCGGAGATCACGACCTTGCAGGGTAACCGCTTCAACGTCTCCAGCAGCTCCACATGGTCATCGTCGTCAAGCTCGTACCGGTACACGCGGGCACTGCGCCGTGCCGGACGTACGCCTGTCAACCTTCGCGGCTGCGGTCGGCGACGGTGAACCGGCGCAACTCCTACGGGCATGGCGCTGCACGCAATGCCAGCTCGCCCCGAAAACGGCCCGCGGCGGGCCCGCGCTTTGTAGAACCTTCGCCTTGTCGGCGATCAGGAACCTTGCGGCCACACAAATTCAGGCCGCAGGCCTTCATACACCGGACGCCCATCATTCGGCCTGGGTACCCCGGTGGCGGGATCATAAAACGCATGGTATGTCGCAGGAAGGTTTGTCGCGTCATAACCCATCAGGTTCGGCACCACCACGCGAATGCGCTTCTGCTTGTCGTCGAGCATGATCGGGGTACCGCAGGTTTCGCACACACACAATTCGAGCGGGCCACCCGGATTCTTGGCGTTGAACGGCACGCGCTTCAAGCTGCCGGCGCCGGCAACGGCGAGATCGTCGTGCTTGAAAAACACCACGTGGGTGGTGGGTTGACCGGTGACACTCTTGCACACCGAGCAATGACAGGTGATTGTCGATCGGCTCATGGTCGGAATAGGTTTGATGATGTGCGCATCCGCCTGCTTGTTTGTGTGCCATGTTGCATCTCCCGTGAAGTTGGTTGCGGCTGACAAGACCGATCAAAACAATAGCGCAAAAACACTTTTCAAGCCACCGGCAATTTGCGGGCAGAAAATCAGCGGTTGGGCGTATCCGGCCCGGTGTCGTAACGGTCGAGCAGGGGAAAGGCGCTCAATGCAGAGGGCTCGAACACCGGCGCCGCGGCCGTGACATGGCGTGGCGTGAGTTGCTCGAAGCAGGTGACGCCAAGCAGCCCGAGGCAAATGCGCACCTCTTCTTCGAGCAATTGCAGGGTGCGCACCAGCCCGCCGACACCGGCGGCGGCGAGCCCCAGGCAGGCGAGGCGGCCGATGCCGACCGTTTTTGCGCCCAGGGCAAGCGCCTTGACCACGTCCGAGCCGCGCATGAAACCACCATCGACCCAGACCTCGGCGCGGCCGTTGACCGCCGCCAGGATCTCCGGCAACACCGCGGCGCTGCCCAGGCCATGGTCGAGTTGGCGGCCGCCGTGGTTCGAGACGTAGATCACCTGCACCCCGTGCTGCACGGCCAACTCGGCGTCTTCGGCGGTGGCAATCCCCTTCAGGATCAGCGGCAGGTCGCAGCTCTTGCGCAAGCGCTCGACGGTGCGCCACGACAAGCCGGCCTGGAATGGCACGCCGGCAGAGTCAGCCGGGCGCCACGGTTTGGCAAAGCGGCCGGCGATATCGCGCTCACGGCGGCTGTAGAAGGCACTGTCCACGGTCAGGCAAAAGCCCTTGAAACCGTTGTCACGCGCGCGCCTGACCCAGTCATCAACCCAGGCGTCGTCGCCGCGCACATAGAGCTGAAACACCCGCAGCGTATCGGCCGCCGCCGCAGTCGCTTCGAGCCCGGGCTGGCACACCGAAGAGAGCATTTGCGGGATGCCGAACTGTGCCGCAGCGGCCGCCGCATCGGCAGCCCCGCCCGCCACGAACGATTCCATGCCGCCGACCGGCGCCAGCATCACCGGCAGGCGCACCGCATGCCCGAGAAAACTGGCGCCCGAGTCAACCTGGCTGACATCGTTAAGCACACGCGGCCGGAAGGCGATACTGTCCAGTGCCTGGCGATTGCGGCGCAGCGTGGTTTCGGTTTCGGTGCCGCCGACCAGGTAGGCCCAGGGGCCAGGCGCCAGATTGCGGCGCGCAGCGGCGACGATTTCCTGCAGGGTGAGAAAGGTTTCGGGGGCGGGTGGATTCATGGGAGACAAGGCTCAGGCAAAGGGCTGCAGATTACCATCGACGCTGCCAGCGGCGGTACCCGGATGCCTGCGTACCCTGTTGAAAACCGTCCGCCGTCACAGCGTCCGGCTGATGATCTCCTTCATGATCTCGGACGATCCCCCGTAGATTCGATTGGCGCGGACGTCGGCCAGCGCACGCGCGATCGGATACTCGCGCATGTAGCCGTAGCCGCCGAACATCTGCAGCAGGTCGTCGATCGCGCGCGAAGCCGGGGCTGTGCGCATCGACCCAGAACAGGCTCATGCCGCGGGCGCCGGCCGATGGATCGGTCTTGGCCACCACCAGCACGCGGTCGGCGTGATAACCGTTGGTGATGAATGTCTTCTGGCCGGACAGCAGCCAGCCCTGCCCGGCACGCGTAGCCGTGGTGCGGAGCGCCTTCAGGTCGCTGCCCGCTTGAGGCTCGGTCATGGCGATCGATGCCACCACCTCGCCCGCGGCCAGCAGCGGAATCCAGCGGCGTTTTTGCGCTTCGCTGCCGAACTTCACCAGGTAGGGCGCGACCACATCCGAGTGGGTGGTAAAACCGGTCAGCCCGGTGGCCAGGACGCGGGCGATTTCTTCGACCACGATCGCGGTGAACAGAAAATCGCCGCCGCCACCGCCGTACTCGGCCGGCGCCATCGGCAACAGGATGCCGGCGGCACCCGCCCGCCGCCAAAGATCGCGCGGGATCAGGCCGTCGCGTTCCCACTGGGCGTGGTGCGGCAGTACTTCGCGCGCCAGGAATTCGGCGAGGAAGTCAAGGCGGTAGTGGAACTGCGACCCGGCGCGACCGCAGGCCCGGCGCTGGCGGCGGAACTGATCGGGTTCTGCCACGCGCAGTTGTCGGCACTGAAGTGTCCGCGCAGCGTCGACTTCGCAGCCGCGCTGCCGCGCACCGAAACCGGAAAGCTGCAAAAGCGCGAAGTCAGGCGCCGCTACTGGCCGCGAACCTGATGATGGCCCGAGCCCGATAGCCACGGCTGCGTGCATTCCCTGGTCCACGGCCCGCGCGTGACCGCGGCGATGCGCCAGGGTGCCGGCAGCCGCACTGTCCGCTCAGCGCTTGCCCTCGATCTCGATTTCGATCAGGTGCGCCTTGCCGCTGGCGAACGCGGATGCCACCGCGGCACGGATCTCGTCAGCCTTCTCGACCCGCGTGCCGGCCAAGCCCATGCCGCGCGCCAGATCGACAAATCCCAGCGCCGGCCGCGTCAGGTCCATGTGCATGTAGGGCTTGTCGGACTTGACATCGAAGCGTTGCCGGTAGGCATCGATGTTGTGCTTGAGCACGCGATATTCGCGATTGGCGAGAATCACAAATACTATTGCCAGGTCATGGTGCGCGGCGGTCCACAAGGCCTGGATCGAGTACATCGA
>JAYVWK010000216.1:0-6419 GCA_043786185.1 Burkholderiales bacterium | reverse complement strand
AACCTAGATTTATTTGGAGCCCTTGACCAAAACACAGAACCACTATCTGCGCTCTGGCGCCGACTTGATCAAAGAAGTGGGTCCTTGCGCTGCGCGACGGCGTAGTAGTCTCCGCCTCGTTTGTCGATTCTGACCGTGTATATCGCGTTGAGAACGTCAGTGACCTCCCTGGTCTCGGCAGTCACATCGGCCGCAATGGCAACTAGGAGTAGAGCGGACTCCCCAGTTTCCATGAGTCTCGCTATATTTCGCCACCGCTGGCCCGCTCCGATTCGGTCGACTGCTGTGGATTCCGCTTGCCAGACAAGACACTCATACGTCGTCCCGTTCTTGCGGAAATTGTCCTGCCAGCCCATGAAGACGACCGTTCCGTCCGTGCGGACGCCATCCCAAGCCGTCCTCACGTTGGTGAGTTCAGCTTTCGCGAGACGAAAGGCTTGCTCCTTTCGAATTGGCATCTCAAGTGTCGATCTTGTGCGTGAAACGGAAACACTTTGAATGTTGTATCAATTGCGCCATTTTCGCTCGACTACCCGCAAGCCCCCACCGCCCCACAAGCCGTACAAAACTCACACCCATCCTTCTTGATCACGGTGTAGTTCCCGCACTCGTTGCACAACCCGCCCTGCATCACCGCCACATCGCCACGTTGGCTTTGGCTGCGCGGCGCCTCTAAGATGCCCATTTCACGTGTCGGGAAGCCTTCTTCGGTGAGCACGCCCAGCATCGCGTAGCGATGAATCACTAAGCGCGCCATGTAGGCAACGGTGGACGGCCAGGTTTGCTGGCGGCGCTCGCCGGGCACGAAGGCCATGAAGTCGCCCAATGGTTCGGCGTAGTTGAGCAGCTTCCGCAGTTTCATGCCCACCCATGCCGGGTCGAGCACACGCATGTCGAGCGAGAGGATGCGCGCCAGGCCATCGAGTGCGCGCGGGTAGTTGCCGGAAAGCCACATCGAATAGGGGCGCGTTACGCCGTCGGGCAGGGTCACTTCCTTCAAACCGAGCACGAAGTCTTCGCCGGTGGCGGGATTGTTGATGTCGACCGTCCACGACAGTGTGCCGTCGGTGCCGGTGCGCGGTTCTTCCTTCGCGTACATGGCGTCCAACACCGGGTGCGGGCGACCGTCTGGGGAGAGCAGGTCGGGGGCTTTTTCATCTAGGGCGCCCAGGCGATCGCAGCGCCATTGCACCAGTTGCGCGAGACCTGCCACCACGCTTGGCACCATCTTCTGTTCGCCGTGCGGGGGAAAGGGCATGAGGAAGGATTTCTCGCCCGGGGTCTTGGCCAGCACGTCGAGCTTGAGTTTCAGCCAGGCGCGGTCGTTGGCGCGCATGTCCATCGAGAGTGTCTTGGCCACTGCGCCCAGGCCGCGCGGCTGCTCGGTGCCGTTGACCCAAACCTCGAAGGGGAAGGCCTTGCCTTCTTCTTCGACGTGGCCTACGAAGAGCGCGAAGTCGCCACCGGGGTGGCTCATCATGTAAGCCCAGGCTTCGTTACCGCCGGGCATTTCGGGCCGGCCGGGCCAGCGCAGGCTGGCCAGCACCGGTGCCGGCAGGCTCTTGATCGACAGGCGCTTGTTGGCGCCGCCGTCAAAGGCGGCGATCTGCACATCCTGCGGGCTTTTCTTGTCGTCCTTCTCCGCGGTTTTCTCTGGCGTGACCGATAGCACTGAGCCCAGCACGCTATTGGGCCGGTAGGTCGCAAGGCCCTTCAGGCCCGACTTCCAGGCGCTCATGTAGAGGTCTTCAAACTCGACATACGGGTAATCGGCCGGCACGTTCACGGTTTTTGAAATGCTGGTGTCGATCGCCGCCGCCACCGCGGCGACCATTTCTTCATGTGCCTGGGCCGAGATTTCGAGTGCGGTCACGAAGTATTCGGGCAGCTTGTCGGTGTCGCCGCCCACATGCTTGTACAGGCGCCATGCGTAGTCTTCCACCGCATATTGCTTGTGGGTGCCGTCGGCCATCCGCTTCTTGCGCGTGTAGGTCCAGGAAAACGGCGGCTCGATGCCGTTCGATGCGTTGTCGGCGAACGCCAGGCTGATGGTGCCGGTCGGTGCGATCGAGAGCAGGTGAGAATTGCGGATGCCGTGTTTGCGGATCTTGTCTTTCACTTCGGCCGGCAGGCGCGAGGCGAAGTTGCCGCCGGACAAATACAGGTCGGCATTGAAGAGCTTGAAAGCGCCACGCTCGCGCGCCAGTTCCACCGAGTACAGGTAGGCACGATCGCGCATCGCCTCGGTGATCTTCGTCGCCATCGCGCGCGCCGCGGGGGTGTCGTAGCGCAGCTTGAGCATGATCAGCGCATCACCCAGACCAGTGAAGCCCAGGCCCACGCGTCGCTTGGCATCGGCTTCGGCCTGCTGCGCCGGCAGTGGCCAATGGGTCGCGTCGAGCACGTTGTCGAGCATGCGGGTGGACACATCAACCACCTTGCCGAAGGCCGTGAAGTCGAATTCAGGCGTGTCGCTGAAGGCGTTCTTGACGAATTTTGTCAGGTTGATCGAGCCCAGGCAGCAGCAGCCGTAGGGGGGAAGTGGCTGCTCAGCGCAGTTGTGAACATACAGGCCGTTGGCATCGAACGCGTGAACTTCGGCGACCGTCACGTCGTACACGTCCTCGGCGCCGCCTTCCACCAGCGACTCCACCGTCGCCACGAAGCGCTCACGGTTCAGGGTGCGCTTGTAGCTGCCCAACAACTCGTTCAGGCGTTCGCTTTTGTCGGTATCCGAAAACCCGACTGTTGAAGCGAACCGCGCCAGGTTTTCGCCTGCGATCACGATCTCATGAATCGCCTGGGTCGGATACTCACGCGCGCCGCCCCGCCCATCGGGCAGCAGGCGCAGCCCACCATCGCGGCGATTGCGATAAATCGTAGCGACAATTCCCAAGCGCTGCAGCATGCGCTGTACCGCTTCAAGGTTGCCCGCATCGGCCTGGGTCAAACGCACGCTCACGCCTTTTTCCTGGCTACCCTGTACCGAGCCATCCGCGTCGAACAAGCCGCGCAGGAAAGCCCGCACAAAGTCGGAGGAACAGCGCTCGATATCCGGCGTGACCCGCTTGGCGCCAGGCGCTAAACCCAGGTCGTGCGCGATATCCTTGAGAGCACCCAAGGCCATGCGTGACTCGTTGCGGCCTTCTATCGGCGATTGCCAACCGCGGAAGTCGGCACGATGCGGCAGCGCGAAGGCTGCTTCTTCAGCCGCTCGCATCACGCCTGCGGCACCGGCGGAATAAACCACGCCGCCGTTGCATTCGCGGCGCATCTGAACATCCCACACACTGAGCACGGCCTTGTCTTCCTTGAGCGTACCGTCGCCTACCAACAAACCCATGAGATAGCCTTCGTTGGCACCATAGCGTCCAGCCCAACCGGCGAGCGTGCGATGGTCGTTGAGAACAATCTCGTCGCCGGCCTTGAGCAATCCGGCTTGAACCCACTCCGTCTCACGCGTGTAGCGCGTTTTTTGTTTGACGCGCAACACCGGATGGTCCTGCGTCAGACGCAAGGCATGCCCTTCGCGGGTTGTCAGCCGAAACACGGCTTTGGACCCGGTCTTGAAAAAACCTGCCGACTCGGTCGCATAGGCTCGGCCGTCCACCACCGCCTCGAAGCTTTGGCCGATGAGTTCGCGCACTTCGCGAGGACCGTCACTGGTCATGACCCAGGTGTCGGCGGTGACGCACGGATTGGTCGCCTCGATGGTCTCGCAGTAGTAGAGGTTGTTGTCGTGATTCATGCGATCCAGAAACAGAATCCCCGGCTCGGCGTGATCGTAGGTCGAGCGCATGATCTGTTCCCACAAATCGCGCGCACGCACCTTGCGATACACCCACTGTCCGTCGTCACGCTGATAGCCGCCGCTGCTGCGAATCTCCGCCGAGGGCGACGCCTTGTGCGCCAATTCGACATCGCCATCGGCTTCCACCGCCTGCATGAAAGTGTCAGTGACACCGACCGAGACGTTGAAGTTGGTGAGGTCGCCTTTGTCCTTGGCGTGAATGAATTGCTCGATATCCGGGTGGTCACAGCGCAGCACGCCCATTTGCGCACCGCGCCTGGCGCCGGCCGACTCCACCGTTTCACACGAACGATCGAATACCCGCATGTAAGACACCGGGCCGGAGGCGCGCGAATTGGTGCCCTTCACATGCGCGCCCACCGGGCGGATTGACGAGAAGTCGTAACCCACGCCGCCGCCGCGGCGCATGGTTTCGGCGGCCTCAGCCAAAGCGGTATAGATGCCGGGGCGGCCGTCGACCACTTCGGTGATCGAATCGCCCACCGGTTGCACAAAGCAATTGATGAGCGTGGCGGTCAAGTCGGTGCCGGCGGCGGAATTGATGCGGCCGGCCGGAACGAAGCCGTTTTCCTGCGCCCACAGGAACTGGCGCTCCCAATGTAAGCGTTTGCTTTCAGTTTCGACTAAGGCCAACGCACGGGCGACCCGGCGGCGTACCTCGCCCACCGACTTTTCGTCGCCCTTGGCGTATTTCTCGAGCAGCACTTCTCCTGCTATCTCCTGCTCGCTCAGATTGGCTGAAGAATTAATTAATCCTTTTGATTCAATTGTTTGCATAATTAACCTCGCCTAGTGATGTAACTAGAATACGCCGCTTTGGGCGTGCCAAGCACCAGGTTTTGAAAAAATATTTTTTGGCAGGCAGGCGCCTGGGGAATCGCGCGGAAGGGAACCTCTGATCGTCAGAAAAACCGATCGCGGCGCGCTTTATACCGCAAATCCGGCCGCCGGATGGCCCCCTCGGTCAAGCCGGGGAAAACGCGTGTCAAGCGTCGGCAGGCATGCAGCAAAGGCTGCTGCCCAGCCTTGGACAATTCAAGGTCGGATGCCGGTTGATCGGCGCGACCGATGGGGAATGATCCGCGCTATCCGCGCCGGTCGGCGTCGCGTCGCACGCCGTGATCACGCCGTTCGCCACCCAAGGCCTTGAGCAAATGGGTCAAGGCCAGTTGCGCCTGACGCGCCTGCGGCCCATCACTGCGATCGCGCTCATGCATGATCCAATGCGCCAGCAGGTTGCGCAGCGTATCCCGGCCCTGGTCGGTCTGCGCCAGCACGTTGAGTTCCGCCAGTGCGGTGGTGGCTGTCAGCCCTTCTTCGTGCACGATCGCCACCACTGCTACATCGATGTCGCTTTCCGTAACCTCGCCGCCCAGGATTTCGCACACTTCGTTACGCAAGTCCTCGTATCCACCGATCATGGCCGTCTCCCATCCTTGTTTGGTCCGCAGAAAACACCGGTTTATGGAATGCAGACTAGCACCACGACGGCGCACAAGTTTGATGTGCCGCAAACCCGACAGCCGCCGCGGCACTATGCTTTCGAAGCGAATCCCGCCCCAACCAGTTCTTTACCGGACCGTTACAGGAATCGATCATGAGCGACATCATCCAACTTCTGGGCGCCGAAGCCGAAGGCCTCCTGTCCCATGTGTGCAAGGGCATTCCAAAGCAGGGCCTGCATCTGCCGGGGCCGGATTTCGTCGACCGCGTGGTGGCCCTGTCCGACCGGCCGCCACCGGTGCTGCGCAGCCTTGCGCAAATGTTCAGCCATGGTCGCCTGGGTGGCAGTGGCTACCTGTCGATCCTGCCGGTCGACCAGGGCATCGAGCACAGCGCCGGTGCCTCGTTCGCAAAAAATCCCCTGTACTTCGACCCCGAAAACATCGTGAAGCTGGCCATCGAGGGCGGCTGCAACGCGGTGGCCTCGACGCTCGGCGTGCTGGGTGCCTGCTCGCGCAAATACGCGCACAAGATTCCGTTCCTGCTCAAGTTCAACCACAACGAGTTTCTCACCTACCCCAACAAGTTCGACCAGATCTTTTTCGCCAGCATCAAACAGGCGCGCGACATGGGCGCGGTAGCGGTCGGCGCCACCATCTATTTCGGCTCGCCCGAGTCCGGGCGCCAGATCGTCGAGGTCTCGCAGGCGTTCCAGGCGGCGCACGAAATGGGCATGGCCACGGTGCTCTGGTGCTACCTGCGCAACCCGGCCTTCAAGAAGGACATCGACTATCACGTGTCGGCCGACTTGACCGGCCAGGCCAACCACTTGGGCGTTACCCTGGAGGCGGACATCATCAAGCAGAAGCTGCCCGAGAACAACGGCGGCTACCTGGCGCTCAACTCCAAGGAAAATCCCTACGGCAAGAACGACAAACGCATGTACAGCGACCTGGCCTCCGATCACCCGATCGACCTGGCGCGCTACCAGGTGGCCAATTGCTACATGGGCCGCGCCGGCCTCATCAATTCAGGCGGCGCCTCGGGCGCAAACGATCTGCACGAAGCGGTGCGCACCGCGGTGATCAACAAGCGCGCCGGCGGCATGGGCCTGATCTCGGGGCGCAAGGCGTTCCAGAAGCCGATGGCCGACGGCGTGGCCTTG
>JAYVWK010000215.1:0-4244 GCA_043786185.1 Burkholderiales bacterium | reverse complement strand
ATGACCGCCGCGCTCGAAGCCTTGCGCGCGCGCGGCGACGTGCGCGTGCTGATCCTGCGCGGCAGCGGCGACAAGGCATCCTTCGGCGGTGCCGATATTTTCGAGATGGCGGGGCTGACACCGCCGACCGCCGAAGCCTTCATCACACGCTTGAAGCTCTTGTGCGAGGCGGTGCGCAGCTTCTCCGCGCCGGTGATCGCGCGCCTGTCCGGCTGGTGCCTGGGCGGCGGGCTGGAGGTGGCGCTGGCATGCGATCTGCGGCTCTCCAGCAGCGCGGCGCACTACGGCATGCCGGAGGTGGCGGTAGGCGTGCCGTCGGTGATTCACGCGGTGTTGCTGCCGCGCCTGATCGGCAACTCGCGCGCCACCTGGATGCTCTTGACCGCCGAATCGATCGATGCCGCCACCGCGCTCGACTGGGGCCTGGTGCACGAGGTCCACGCGGCGGCCGAGCTTGATGCGCGCGTCGACGCACTGGCGCACAAGCTGGCCGGTTTTGGGCCGGCGGCATTGCTGCAGCAGAAGCGTTTGCTGCGCGCCTGGGACAGCTCCAGCCCGGATCAGGCGATCGAGGCCACGGTGGCGGAGTTCGGCCGCTCGTTCGCCACCGGCGAGCCGCAGCGCTATATGGAAGCGTTCAAGAATCGCAAGCGCTGAAGCGCGGATGCGCCAGGTCGGTGTCTGGGTCCGGTGGCACCTGCTACCCGCGCCTATTCGGCCTTGATGCCGGCTTCCTTGATCAGCCTGGCATAGCGCGCAAACTGTTCGCGTGTCATGGTGCCGAGATCGTCAGCGGTGGTGCCGCGCGGCGTCAAGCCCTGGGCGTTGAACTTTTCACGCACTTCCGGATCGGCCAACGCCCTGACCACTTCGGCGTTGAGCCGCGCCACCACCTCGCGCGGCGTGCCGGCGGGACCAAGCATGGCGAACCAGGAGTTGAATTCGAAGCCGGGCAGGCCCGATTCGGCGATCGGCGGCGCATCGGCGAATTGTGGGTGACGGCTTTTCATCGCCACCCCCAATAGGCGCAGCTTGCCGCCGCGCACCAGCGGCGCGACCGTGGCAAGACCCTGCAGGGTGATCGGCACTTCGCCGCCGGCCACGCCGGTGGCCGCTTGGGTTGCGCCCTTGTAGGGCACATGGGTGAGTGAAATGCCGGCCTGCGAGGCAAACAAGGCCATGGCGATGTGTTGCGGGCTGCCGTTGCCACCGCTGCCATAGTTGATGCGGCCCGGTGCGGCCTTGGCGGCGGCGATCAGGTCGGCCGCGTTTTTGTATGGCGCGTTTGGTGTGACTGCCAGCCCCCATTCGATGCTGGCCACCAGCGACACCGGATCAAAATCCTTGAGAATGTTCCACGGCATGTTGGGCGTGATGTTGGGCACCATGGTCATGATGCTGTCGTTGAAACCGCCGATGGTGTAGCCGTCCGGCGCCGCGCGCGCCACCCGCTCGGCGCCGATGATGCCGGCGGCGCCCGGCATGTTCTCGATGACGATCGATTGCCCGAGAGCAAGCGACATTTTCGCGGTGACGATGCGCGCCGCGACATCCACCGCGCTGCCGGCGGCCAACGGCACGATCATGCGAATTTGCTTGCTCGGCCAGGTGGATTGGGCTGGTGCGCCGCCGGCGAAAGCCAGGACGGCAAAGAGAGCTGTGCAACGATGCATGATGAGGCCTTTCAGGCAAGCGGCTCGATGCCGAGTTCGGTGGCGGTCTGGTCCAGCGCCGCCTTCAATTGTGGCGGCAGTGGTATGCCAGCCTGGCGAAACGCTTCACGTTTTTCGTGCGACTGCTCGCCCGGCAACCATACGCGCTCGATGCCGGGCATGCGCTCGGAAGCGCGCAGATCGCGCACCACCGTATCGACCGCGGCCTTGAAGTCATCGATGTCACCGAACGCGGCCGGGTCGATCGCCAGGATCGCCTGACCGGTGTCGCCCACGTTCTTGAAATCGGCATTGAAATCGATCACATCCTTGCCCATCGCCGCGCCGTTGAGCGTGCCTGCCAGGAGACCGATGATCAGCGCCAGGCCATAGCCCTTGTAGCCGCCGATGGGCAGCAGAAAGCCATCGTCGGCGCGCTTGGGGTCCGTCAATGGTTGTCCGGTACGATCGACCATCCAGCCTTCCGGCATCATTTCGCCGCGCTGCGCTTTCGCCTTGACCTTGCCATAGGCAGCCACGGTAGTAGCCATGTCGAGCACTACCGGGGGCTCCTTGGCAGTCGGGATCGCGCAGGCGATCGGATTGGTCGAAAGCAGCATGGTGAGCCCGCCCCAGGCCGGCAGGTGGTTGGCATTGCCCACGGCGAGGTAGAGGCCGATCATGTCGTGCGGCAAGGCCATGCGCGCATACAGCGAGGCCGGCCCGGCGTGGTTCGACAGGTGCGCACCAACCCAGGCCACGCCGGCGGTGCGTGCTTTCTCCACGGCCAGTTCGGCGGCGCGCTGCATCACCAGGTGGCCCATGCCGTTATCGCCGTTGAGCAGCGCCATCGCCGGCTTTTCGCGTTCGATGGTGATGTTGGGGTGCTGGTTGACGCCGCCTTCACGAATCCGTCGCAGGTAAGGCGCAAGGCGAATCGCGCCATGGCCGTCCGAGCCCTGCAGCTCGGCTTCGGCCATCAGGTTGGCTACGGTCAGCGCATCGGCATACGGCAGTCCCGCCTTGCAAAAAGCGCGCGCCATGAAGTCACGCAGGTGTTCGAACGAAACGCGGATGTGCTGTTGCATGAAAATCCCCTGAAATTACTGGATGCTATAAGCAAGACTGGCGCCGATGGTCCAGTTACGGCCCGGCGCGGGTTCGAAGAAGCGGCTGTTGCCTTCATTGACGATCACCGATCCGCTATAGCGAGTGTCGGCCAGGTTATCGATGCGCGCGAATGCCGACCAAGTCAAGTCGCCTGCGCGCCGCTCGACGCCGGCACGCAGCGCTGCCGTGGTGTAGCCGGCGGCGGCGTCGCTGTTGCGATCGTCAACCATGATCTGGCTCACCCGCTTGAGTTCGAGCGCGGCATAGGGTCTGCCATAGGGCAGTGCGCGCGGGGAACGCCACAGCACTTCCGCGAAGAGGCTCCGTCTGGGCACGCCGGGCAGTGCGTTGCCAGCGGCGACCGGCACTGCAGCCGCCGCCGCACACGGTGCCGAGAGGCAGGTCATGAAGCTGTCACGGTAGGTCGCTTCAAGCAGGGTGTAGGCGCCAACCACGGTCCAGCCGGAGGCGTAGGTCTTGGCCAGCGCCAGCTCGAGCCCGCGACGCTCGGTGCGCCCGGCGTTCTGGAACACCGCGCGCCCGCCGGTATTGGTGAGCGTCACGATCTCGTCGGTGGTGCCGGCGCGAAACACCGCCAGATTGAGCGTGCCGCCATTGAATCGGCCCTTGAGGCCCAGCTCGGTATGCCGGCTGAACGCCGGTTTAAGTCCAAAGTTGAGTCCGGTGGCGCCGCCGGCGCGATAAGCGAGCTCATTGAAGGTCGGAGTCTCGAAGCCGCGGCCGACCGTGGCGTAGGCGTTGAGGTTGCCATTGACGCTCCATACCAGCCCGGCGGCTGGCGTGGTGGCGACATAGCTTGTAGCGCCACTGTCGTTGCCGTTGCCGGGGATGATAAAGCGGTCGCTTGAACTGAACGCGATGCGCGAATGGCGCAGTCCGATCGAGGCCTTGAGCGCTGGCAGCATCTGCCACTCGCCCTGGATGAAGCGGCTGGTCGACACCACGCGGTTTTCCTCGTCGCGGCGCAAGGCGCCAAGCACGCCAATCGCAGTCGGTGCGGCAATCGTGCCGCTGAAGTTCTGGAAGCCGCGTCGCAGTTCGTTCTGCGTTTCGCGCGCGAGACCGGCGGTGATCAGATAAGCGCCGTCGCCGATAAAGCCGGAATGAATCCAGCGTGCGTCCAAACCGTGAAATGCGCGATCCAGATCGATCACTCCGCCCGGGTGAGTCGCCGGCGCCTGGGTGGCGACAGGAATCGCCTGGTACTGCTGGATGGCGCGGTCGCCGGCGTAAGCGCTCAAGCGCACCTGGTTGGCTGGCGCTAGCGCATGGTCGAGCACCACGCCGGATTGCACCTGGCGCGTCGACTTGCGGGTATTGAAGGTCAGCGCCGCGGGTGACGCTTGATTCGGATTGGCATTCGATTCCGCGCGCGTCAGACCCAGCGCATCCTGCGCGGCCGGCATGTCGACGCGGTTGACGACGACCGTCACACTGGTCGAATCGGCCACCCGAAACTTC
>JAYVWK010000214.1:0-4833 GCA_043786185.1 Burkholderiales bacterium | reverse complement strand
GTGCAAATCCGACACTAGATGGCGACGAAAAAAGCTGGTCAGCATGGCTGTAAGCGCGAAAATGCCGCGCCTACAGCCATGGTTCAGCGTATCGCCCCTCCGCCGCGTCAAGGGTTCGCTTCGCCCGGCTGCGCCCGCCCTTGACCCGGCTCCGAGGCGGCAAAAACCATGCCCGTTTTTTTGGCGTCGCCAGATTCTGTCGGTTTTGCGTAGCCGTTCACACCAGGAACCAGGTGTTCTGGCCCATCTCGCGAAACGTGTCGGCGGCCACCCGCAGAATGCCTTCGGGGTCGCCGTGCTCGTGATCGTTGATGTTGTGCGGCGGCCCCGCACCGTACACCGTTACCGCGCTGGCGTCGGCGGCGAAACCGCGATCGGTGATGAACGAACCCCAGGGCGAGGCCTCGATGTTCTCGGCGATGCAGAATTAAAACTGCGCCTGGAAAGTTTTTTTCTCAAGCAAGCCGCAGCCCGCAGTGCGGCACCATCATCACGAAATCGTGGTCATGCGCAAGCAGCAACGCGTCGTCGCGTATCGCGAGCCGCGCAATCAGACAGTCCACTACGCTGCGTATGGTCACGCCGCTTCTGCGACACGTGCGGTACAGCGTCGCCGCTTCGTCCCAGTCGTCATCGCATGCCGCCACGCGACGCAAGGCATTGAGGTTGCTCGTGATCTTGCGCAAGGTCACATCTTTGCGCACGCCGCTCAGGATTTCGAGGCGCACGATGTCGGGAACCCCGATCTCTTCATCCGACAGGAGCGCCTCACCGAGTCGTTGCACGTGCGGCAGATCGCGCCCGGCAAAGAAATCGACAGACCGAGCTATCGATAATCAACATGCGCTAGCCCGGCTTTGCCGCCGAGCGGGACGTGCGCCATTGTTCAAGATCACCCTCCCACACCACCTTGCCACGCATGGCTGCCAACTCGCGGCGTTTGAAGCGCTTCGCGAGCTCTTCGAGTGCTGTCGTCACCGCGGCACGCTTGGTCGGGAAGGCGCCGAGAGCGATGACTTCCAGCAAGAGGGCGTCGTCAATATCGAGGTGGGTTCTCATCAGCCGCATTATTCCCTTGATCGACACATAAAGTCAAATTAATTGGCCCATGAAAATACACTTTTATGCACATCGGAGAATACCGGCCTGGCATTACGCTCATCGCGCAGCCCGCCAGCGTCGCCGACGTGCAGATAGCGCGAGGTGACGGTCTGGTCCGCGCAGGGGGCGATGATTGACCCGCTCGCGGTCCGCGCAGTAGGTGTATTGGTAGAAGTGGCTGCTGCTTGCCTGTGTTTGACTGATCGGCGCCGGCAGGTTCGATCAAACATGTGAGGACGGGGTTCAAGGCGAATGCGGCACCGGCGTTGCCGGGGTCCCGGGGCGCTGAACTCCATGCAGAAATGCAAGCGTCCCGGACGGCGACGTACCTGGCAAGCGAGCCTCCAGGTACGCCGTCATACCGGCTGCAAGATCTGGTCGGCCGCCTCATCTGGCGCGGTGATGCCGTAAGCGAACAACGCGCCCAACGCGCTGCCTGGTCAGCGCCTGCTGCTAGACACCAACGCCCTCGTCGCGCTGTTGCAAGGGCACCGCGGGCTTGCAACGCTGACTGACAGTGCCGAGTGGCTTGGGAATCTCGGTGGTTGTGACTCTCGCATTTTCTGGATTTTCCGGTTAGGCCGAGGCTGACCGGCTACTGTTCGCCGAATTCACTAAACGCGTCATCGTCATTGACCTGACGTTCAAGGACCAAGTGCAGATCGATACGATCAACGCCTTGCGCCGCTCGCGCGCGCTAAAACTGCCCGATGCGATCATCGTTGTTGCGGCTACCGTCAATCAGGCCGTACTTTTGAGCCGGGATGATCAACTGCTGCGGCTCCACGGCGCAGTGGCCGGAGCGGCGGTGCAGAGCTTTTGATCCTCCAAAGGCCACATAGCCGCTAGGCGCATGGATTGACCTTCGCCAACCTTGATAGGCTGCGACGCGCTTGCACCACGGGTTTTGGCGGGCTCGGCATGTTGAAATCGTAACCATTCCTTTCGCGCCGTTGGCCTACCCGAAAAAATATTCGAGCCGTACCCTTTTGATCCCCCTATTGGTTTCCTGAGCCTATGTCCAGACTGCAATCATTGATAGCATCGCACCGGTTTTATCGCCAGGCTGGAATTCCGGATAACAACCCGCCACGAGATGGTCAGCCACAGCGCCGCGCTATCGGCGGACGCGCATTCACTGCAAGTGCGCCGCTACGCTGGGGGCGTGCTGATGCACAGCCGACATCCGGTGCTGGCGCTGCATTAACGCGGGCGGAACTTTTTTGCGGCGCACCGCCGCTATCCCGGTGAAGAATGGCGGTGGTTGCAAATTCTGGCGGTGCGCCCGGTTGAATACCCCTGAAACCGCTGGTGCGGGCAGGTTCCAGAACGATACCGCCAAAATGCCGGCTCAGTTCCGTGACAAATAAGCGCTCGCCTGACTACGCTCGGGTCGATCGGCATCAGCATTTTCGAGCAGTTTGACCAGTGCGCCGAAATGCAGGCGCGCCTTGGTGCGGTCGCCGGCCGCCTCCGCCGCACGTGCTGCACCTAGCGTTGCGTGCATGCGGTTCGGTTCTTTTTTCAGCACCGCCTCAAACTCGGGCAATGCCTGCGCCGGCTGCCGGCTTTCCATCAACATTTCACCGAGCAGCTCACGCGCCGGTTTGATTGGGCCGGGCGTGACGACGCTTTTCTCGCTGCGGTCTTCGTGATCGGCGGCGTCCTTGAGCATCGCCAGCGCCTGCTCGTGCTTGCCTTCGGCCCGCAGTGCCCACGCCTCCACTGCCTTGAGTTGAATATCGGCCTGATCGGCCCAGTAGTTGAGCTTGGCGTTTTGCATGTCAGATTTGAGTTTGCCCAAGGTGGCCATTTCGTCACGCGCGGCTTTGGCGTTGCCGCTGCGCGCCGCACCCAGACCACGTGCGAACACGCGCACCGCATCGGCTTGCGGAAACGACGCCCACGAGAACATCAACTCGTCCGGGTGCTGCTTGAGTTGTGCGGCGTCGGCCCAGCGCCCGCGCTCGACTGCCAGACGCGCCGGCACTGCAGCGAGTGCAAATGCCGATGCAAACGCGTTGTCGTTAATCTTGGGTATTGCCTGCAGGTCGGCCAGCACCTTGTGCGCATTGCGGTCCTGACCGAGCTGCAGCCACGCATAAACCATGTAGTCGAAGGAATGCAATATGGATTGATGGGGCGCGTTGGGTATTTTGAGCACGGACGCGTTGGCCGCGACTGAATCCTGCCAGTGGCCGAGGCGGGTGAAGATGTGCGAGGGCATGTGCAGCGCGTGCGGTGCGGAAGGCGCGATGTCGCGATAGCGCCGTGCAGCCGGCAAGCCGCGCTGGGCGAGCGGCGGATAGTCGTAGGTGTGGATCAGGTAATGCGCCGCTCCCGGGTGGTTCGGCAAGTCTTTGTGGATGCGCTCGAGCACGTCGGCAGCTCTGTGCTGGTTGGAATAAGTCTTGTCGTTCGGGTCGAAGTTGGCCGACAGCACCATGCTGTACAACACCTTCGCTTCGATATCGCGCGGATAGTCACGCATCATTTTTTCGAGCGCCAATTCAAGGTTGAGCTGGCGCGTGCGCGCCGGGGTTTTGCCGGCATCGAGAAAAAATGTGTCGAGGGCGGCGATGTAATCGCGTTCACGTGCCGTCTTGGTGCCAATCGACTTGGCTTTCTCGATGCTGGCGGCACCTTCCTGCAGCGCCTTGCCGGTCAAGGGCCAGATAAACGGGTTGTTGATCGCGATCAGGGCGTGACCCCAGTGCGCCATCGCACACGATGGATCGGCCTGGGCCGCGGCGTTGAAGGACTTGCTCGCTTCCGGCCAATAGTAGGAGTGGTAGAGCGCAACGCCTCGCGTGATTTGCTTTTGCGCGTCGCCGCTGCACGAGACCGGGAAGTCAATCGCGCCAAGTTTTTCAGGCACGCCTTCGAGGGGCGTTTGGGCCAAAGCGCCGATTGTTAAACCGGCTGCGGCGATGACCGCCGCAGCCGAAGTCATAAGCGCAATGCACCCGGATTGCAGTGTGTTATTCACGTTTATCTCCTTCTGGTTGGACCTCGGTGTGAGTGGGTCGCGCCATGCCAGCAAGATTGGTGTGATCCACAGGTGCAAACTGTCCCGGCGTGGTGGTGATACTTGCCGCTGCAACGGCGTACACGTGAATGGGAAAGTTTGACGGTGAAGCGAGATGTACTATACAGGGAACGGGGGCACGCGAAGGATAGGAAATCCAAAGGGCTTGCGGGAAGATGGCTGCCGCCAGGTACTCCCGGTAGGAATTCGAGCACCCCGGACAACGACGACCCCGGCGCGCAAGCCGCCAGGGTCGTCGCACACGTAGCGCTCTACGCCCCCGCAATCAGCCGCGTCACCGACACCGTCGGCCCGAAGCTTGGCAACGCGCACGAATGTTTCCCGGTGCCACCGGCCACCAGCACCAGAATATCCTTCGGGCTGGGCACCACCGGCACCAGCTTGTCGGCCGGCCCCTCGCTGTACTCCGGCGGCCAGTCGCGCATGCCGTACATGCCGCCCGCCATCAGTTCGTCGCGTCGGCGGCTGATGCTGCGGTACAGGAACTCCTGCACCTGCTGGCGCGACCAGCCGGTGCTTGCCACGCTTGAGGCATGCTCGGGGCCGAGAATCAGCATCAACTCCTTTTGCCCATGCCAGGCGAGGAACCAGGTGTTGTGGCCCATCTCGCGCAGCGTGTCGGCAGCCACCCGCAGGATGCCTTCGGGGTCGCCGTGCTCATGGTCGTTGATGTTGTGCGGCGG
>JAYVWK010000213.1:0-24108 GCA_043786185.1 Burkholderiales bacterium | reverse complement strand
ATGCCGTCGATGCCGGCTTGCGAGCTCTGGATCATGATGCGATCCAGATCCGACGCGGTCTGCCGGTCCGTAGGCGCCAAGCGCACCTTGACGTCGTAGTTCTCACCGTCGGGCGCCTTCCATGTGCTGACCGCCTCGCCGGCCAGAAGCGGCCGCAGGGCGGCACCGATTTGCGCCACGCCGACGCCCAGGTCGGAGGCGAGTTCACGCCGCACTTCGACACCGATGGTGGGTTTGTCGGGCTTTTGCGAAGAATCCAGATCGACCAAGCCGGGAATCTTTCTGAGCCGTTCCTGCGCCAGTTGCGAATAGCGATCGAGTTCGGCCAGATCCTGTCCCTGCAAGCTCAAGATCAGCACCTTGGTGCCGCCCACGGCGTTGGATACGCCGACATGGGTGACGGTGATTCCGGCAATGCGCGCCAGGCGCTCGCGCAGCGGCTGGGTCATCACATGCTGGGAACGGGTGCGCTCCTTGCGCGGCCTCAACTTGACATACACGCTTGCATAGTTCTTGCCCAGCGTGGTGCCGGTATTGATGGTGGCGTAGGTGTACAGAACCTCGGGCAGCTCGCGCAAGGCGGCGTCGACCTGGCGCGCCTTGGCCTCGGTGAGTTCGAGCGATGAACCGACCGCGGTCTGGAAATTGACGGAGGTTTCTGAAAAATCCGCCTGCGGCACGAATTCCGATCCGAGCAAGGGGACTAAGGCGAAACTGCCTGCAAAGATCGTGGCGGCGGCGCCCAGGGTTGCAAGCCGATGCTTGAGCGACCAGGCCAGCATGCGCTGGTAGAGGCGTGAAATCGCCTGGATCAGGCGGTCGAATGCGGCCAGCAGCTTGCCGATCGGGCCCTTGGGCGGGCCCTGTTTCGGCGGGTCCGGCCAGATCGAGGAGAGCATCGGATCGAGCGTGAACGATACGAACATCGAGACCAGCACCGCGGCCACCACGGTAATGCCCAGCGAGTAGAAAAACCGCCCGATGATGCCGCCCATGAAACCGACCGGCAGGAACACCGCGACAATCGACATCGTGGTGGCGAACACCGCCAAGCCGATTTCGCGCGTGCCCTCCATCGCTGCGGTGCGGTGGTTCTTGCCCATGGCGCTGTGGCGCACGATGTTCTCGCGCACCACGATAGCGTCATCGATCAGGAGGCCCACCGAGAGCGACAACGCCATCAGGCTGATCATGTTGATGGTGACATTCGCCAGATCCATGAAAAAGAAGGTGGCTACGATCGCAATCGGCAAGGTGAGCCCGGTGATTACCGTGGAACGCCATGAATTGAGGAACAGGAACACGATCAGGATCGTCAGCACCGCGCCTTCGAGCATGGTGCGGCGCACGTTGTCGACCCCGGTCTTGATCGGAATCGAAGCGTCCTTGATTACGCTGATCCGCACATCCGGCGGCAACTCGCGCTGCATGGCGGTGATCGCCTGCTTGACGGCATCGCCGACCTCGATGGTGTTCTGGCCTTGCGCCTTGAGAATGTCGAGCGCGATCACACGCCGGCCGTCGTACAGGGCCACGCTTTCCTGTTCTTCCTGGCCATCGATGACGCGCGCGACCTCGCGCAGGACCACCGGCTGGCCACCGACCGCGCCGCGGCGCGCCACGATGATGCGATTGAAATCGTCGACCGACTTGAGTCGCCCCTTTATGCTCACTACCTGCTCACGCTCCTGCGAGCGGATGGCGCCGGCCGGCAACTCCTGGTTCTCGTTGCGGATCGCGTTCATCACCTGATCGACGCCGATCCCCAACGACTCAAGCTCAGTCGGTTTGAGAAACACCTGCACTTCGCGCTTGACGCTGCCCACCAGGGTCACCGAGCCCACGCCACGCACGTTCTCGACGCGTTTCTTGACCAGCTGGTCGGTAAGCGTGGTGAGGTCGCGCGCCTGACGCGAGTCGGATGCAACGCTCAGGGAAATAATCGGCCGGTCCGAGGGGTCGAAGCGCGAAATGCGCGGTTCCCTGACCTCCTTGCGAAAGCCCACCTTGACCAGGGCGATTTTTTCGCGCACATCCTGCGCCGCCTTGGCCGGGTCGATCGACAAGTCGAATTCGACGATCACCACCGACTGACCTTCGTACGAGCGCGACGACAGGTTGTTGATCCCGGAGACGGTGTTGACGGCTTCCTCGATCGGGCGGGTGATGTCGCTCTCGACCGATTCCGGCGCGGCGCCCGGATATTCGGTGGTCACCACCACCACCGGAAAGCTGATCTCGGGAAACTGGTCGACGCGCAGGCGCTGGTAGGAAAAAATGCCCAGCACCATGAGCGCGGCCATCATCATGGTCGCCAGTACCGGATTGTTGATGCTGATGCGGGTAAAGAACATGGCGCGCGGCCTACTGCTTTACGGCGGCAGGTGCAGGTTCGGTCTTCGCCGCTTCGGTGGTGGCCGCCGCGGTGCCGCCGCGTGCGTTGGTGACGCGCACTTCAATGCCCGGAATGAGTGTGCCCAGGTTGGTCTTGATCACCTGCACACCGGCTTCCAGCCCCTGAGTGACCTCGGCCCAGGCTTCATCTTCATTGCGCGCGCCGATCTTGATCGGCAAGCGCGTCAGGCGGCCGTCCTTCAATGCATAGACCACGGTATCGCCGCGCTCCTCGCGCAGCGCGGCGATCGGCACCGCCACCACCGAATCGCGGCGCGAGAGTGTCAGATTGCCCTTTGCGAACATGCCACCCTTGAGCGTGCCGTCGGCGTTCGGCATGTCGATGTAGACCAGAATTGAGCGCGAACCGGCTGCCGACTGCGGTGCGATACGCGCAACTTGGCCCTTGAAGGCGCGCTCGCTGAAGCCTTCGACGCGAAACGCCACTTCCTGCCCCACGGCCACACTCGGAATTTCGCTGGCCGGCACCGCTGCTTCAAGTTCGAGGCGCGCCAGGTCAACTAAGCTCAGTAGCTTCATGTCGATCGCCGCGCGATCGCCCAACTGGGCTGAGCGTTCGGCGATCATGCCGGCCCAGGGTGCCCGCAGAATGGTGTCGTCGAGCGATTTTTTGGCCAGCGCCACGTTCGCTTCGGCGGCCTTGACCTGCTCAAACGCCACCGAGGAATTGGCGAGCGTGTTGTCGTAGGCCTGTTGCGAGATGAAGTTCTTGCGCAGCAGCTCTTCGTTGTTCTTGCGCGTGCGCTCGTTGTTTTCCCAGGTGGCCTTGCTGCCCGCCAGGCTTGCCATGCGTTCGTCGAGCCGCGCCTGATACTCCGCCGGATTGATGCGCGCCAAAACCTGGCCGCTCTTGACCGTCTCGCCTTCCTTGACCTGCAATTCCAGCACTTCGCCGGCAACCTTGGCGCGTACGAAGGCCTGGCGGATCGGCCGCAGCTGGCCGGTCAGCGGCAACTCGCGGCGCACTTCGCGCGTCTCGGATGTACCCAGATCGGTCGGCGCGACCTCCATCACGGTAGGGGCCGCCGGCGCGACCGGGCCGCTGGCTTTGGCAGCCGGTGCCGACTTGGACGCATCGCGCGCGGAGTTCGCATCCGGCTTGGGTTGCAGGCGTTTGCCGACCACCACACCGCCCGCGCCGACGGCCGCCAACAACACGAGGGATAGAACGACGGTGCGAGCTTTCATGTTGCTTTCCGGGTGGGTGTGTGTGCGCCTGCTGGCGGCGTGTCAGCCGCCAGGCCGCGGGTGAGGATATCAATATGCGTTTCGAGAAGAGCTGGCGCATCCAGCAGGCTCGGCAAGGCGTCGCATACCGCATGGGCGAAGCCATGACGCCAGGCACTGATAAGCAGGAACGGTGCTGCCAGCAAGTGCGCGACCTGGGCCGGGTCGACCGCTCTGAACTCGCCCTTGAGAATACCGCGCTCAATGATGCGCGACATCGTGGCCTGCCCTGGCAGGATCACTTCTTCAATGTAAAAGCGCCCTATATCGGGAAAATTGGCGGCTTCCGCCAACATCAGCTTCGGAATGCCCGAGAGGGCCGTCGCGCCGATGCGTTCCCACCAGCCCCGAACGAAGGCGCGCAACAACTCGGCCGATGAGCCCTTGAAGCTGTCGATCATGTCGCGGGCTTCGGTCAGTGGGGATACCAGGCCGACACGCACCACCGCCTTGAACAGGTCCTCCTTGTTGGCGTAATAGAGGTAGAGCGTGCCTTTCGAAACACCGGCGCGTGCCGCGACCGCATCCAGGCGGGTGCCGGCAAAGCCGCGTTCGGTGAATATTTCTAGCGCGGCGGCCAGCAGCTCGGCCGGTCGCGCATCCTTGCGGCGCTGCCAGCGCGGCTCGGTCGTTGCGGGCTGAATAGCCATAGGCGAAGAATGACAAAGTTAATTACTGACCAGTCAGTAATATAGGCCGGAAAACGGCTCGCGTCAAATACCCATACTGCCGGTGTCATTGCAAAGCGCGCGAGCATGGATTAGTGTCGTAGCTTCGCTGGGGGTCCTGGTCGTTTTCATGGCCGGGTGAGAAAAACCCTTGGAACCTGATGCGGATAATGCCGCCGCAGGGAAGCGCTGAAGTTCTTGGCATATGCCTTCTTCTGTCTTTCCTGCGCTTGATTTTTTTGTAGCGCACCGTCCTTTGCCAATTTGCGGCGGCGGTTTTGAAGAAGGAAGTTTCCAATGAGTGCCAATCCCAAATTTCTGGCCGCCACCGCTTCGGTGGATGAAGCCGCCGTCGTTTCCCTGCCGAATTCCCGCAAGGTCTACATTCAGGGCAGCCGCCCCGATATACGGGTGCCGATGCGCGGCATCACCCAGGCCGATACGCCCAGCATGTTCGGCGGCGAGCCCAATCCGCCGGTGTTCGTCTACGACTGTTCCGGGCCCTACACCGATCCGGCCGCCAAGATCGACATTCGCTCGGGGCTCGCGCCGGTGCGGCAAAAGTGGATCGAGGAGCGCGCCGATACCGAAGTGCTGGCCGGTCCAAGCTCGGGCTATGGCGTGGAGCGCCTGAACGATCCGAAACTGGCTGAACTGCGCTTCAACCTGCGGCGTGCGCCACGCCGTGCGTTAGCCGGCAAGAATGTCTCGCAGATGCATTACGCGCGCGCCGGCATCATCACCCCGGAAATGGAATACATCGCCATTCGCGAAGACCAGAACCGCAGTCAATACATGGAGTCGCTGCGCAACTGCGGCAAGACCGGCGACAAGATGCTCGAACTGTTGATGAAGCAGCACAAGGGCGAATCCTTCGGCGCTTCCATTCCGGCCCAAATCACGCCGGAATTCGTGCGCTCCGAAGTCGCGCGCGGGCGCGCCATCATTCCGGCCAACATCAACCACCCGGAGAGCGAACCGATGATCATCGGCCGCAACTTCTTAGTGAAGATCAACGCCAACATCGGCAATTCAGCAGTGTCCTCGGGCATCGGCGAAGAGGTCGAGAAAATGACCTGGTCGATCCGCTGGGGCGGCGACACGGTGATGGACCTCTCTACGGGCAAGCACATTCACGAAACGCGCGAGTGGATCATTCGCAATTCGCCGGTGCCGATCGGTACCGTGCCGATCTACCAGGCGCTGGAAAAGGTCGACGGCCGTGCCGAAGACCTGACCTGGGAAATCTTCCGCGATACCTTGATCGAGCAGGCTGAGCAGGGCGTGGACTACTTCACCATCCATGCCGGCGTGCTGCTGCGCTATGTGCCGATGACCGCCAAGCGCATGACCGGGATTGTCAGCCGCGGCGGTTCGATCATGGCCAAGTGGTGCCTGGCGCACCACAAGGAAAGCTTCCTCTACACGCATTTCGAGGACATCTGCGACATCATGAAGGCCTATGACGTCAGCTTTTCGCTCGGCGACGGCCTGCGCCCGGGTTCGGGCTACGACGCCAACGACGAGGCGCAACTCTCCGAACTGCGCACCCTGGGCGAATTGACACAGGTGGCGTGGAAGCACGATGTGCAGGTGATGATCGAGGGCCCCGGCCATGTGCCGATGCAGTTGATCAAGGAGAACATGGAGATTCAGTTGAAGGAGTGCCACGAAGCGCCCTTCTACACCCTCGGGCCGCTCACCACCGACATCGCGCCCGGCTACGACCACATCACATCGGCCATCGGCGCGGCGCAGATCGGCTGGTACGGCACGGCCATGCTGTGCTACGTGACGCCCAAGGAGCATCTGGGGCTGCCCAACAAGAAGGATGTCAAGGACGGCATCATGGCCTACAAGATCGCCGCCCATGCCGCCGACTTGGCCAAGGGCCACCCTGGTGCGCAAATCCGCGACAACGCGGTATCCAAGGCGCGCTTCGAGTTCCGCTGGGATGACCAGTTCAATCTCGGCCTCGATCCGGATACCGCCAAGGATTTCCACGACGAGACGCTACCCAAGGACAGCATGAAGGTGGCGCACTTCTGCTCGATGTGCGGGCCGCATTTCTGCTCGATGAAAATCACGCAGGATGTGCGCGAGTACGCCGAGAAAATCGGTTACGACGAGACCACGGCGCTGAAAAAAGGCATGGAGGAGAAGGCCATCGAGTTCGTAAAAAAGGGCGCGGCGATTTATCAGCGGGCGTGAAAGCGGTCACTTTTTGCGACATTAGCCCACGTCAATTTATTTTTAAGTAATTGATTAATAACGGTTATTTGTAAAAATAAGCAGCGAACGTCGATGCCCCCCCGGTTTTGAGGGGTTTCAAGACCGCACAAGAGCGGGCGTGAGCAGCTGTCCGAGTCGATGCCCTCCGGTTTTGAGGGGTTTCAAGACCGGGAAAACGTTTTCCCGGTCTACTCTTCGTGGTCGATGAACCCCAGTTTTTATGGGCTTCGAGACCGGGACAACCGTTGTCTCGCCCGACACCCGCAGTCGATGAACCCCAGTCTTGATGTGCTTCGAGACCCATATGGGCGAGTTAACGTTAACTCGGGGTGGTCGATACCCCCCGCGCTCCTGGCGGCTCGCTTTTTGGTTCAGCAGCCTCCTCTGGTTAAAAAAAATCCCCGTCGCACTGGGTGAGCGCCATGTGTTTGCGATTTCACATGTTCTGAATCCTTTGCAAGATGTTCATTTTTGTAATATGTTCATTTTTTATGAACGCAAATAATTGTTGAACAGACCGCTTGCGCTTGAGAACAATTCGTGTTCAAATTTTCTACGCGTTCCTTTTTATTGAACGCGAAAATTAATTGAACAAACTTCGCGCCATGCCACCCATACATGACCATCCTGCCGAACCGGCCGTTGCCGATGTTCTGGGGCCGGCTGCGTTCAAGGCGCTCGCCACCGCCGGCCGCGGTTTCGGCTTGATCCAGGTGCCCGGCCATCCGCAAGATCTGCTGCTCACGCTAGGACGCCAGCAGCCGCGGCCCTACCGGCTGCAATATCACGCCACGCCCATTACCCTGGCGGCAGTGGCGCGGATCAAGGCGGATTGGCAGCGGCGTGGCGAGCCGCCGCGCCTGCTGGCGGCACCGCATATCGAGCCGGATGCAGCCCAGGCGCTGGCAACAGCCGGTATTCCGTTTGTCGATGCGGCCGGCAATGCTTATTTCAACGGTCCGGGCCTGTTTGTGCGTGTGATCGGGCGCCTGCCGCTTAAGGATGTGGATGTGCCCCGACCACCAGCGGCGCCGCGCCTGTTCGCCGCCAAGGGCATGCGCGTGATGTTCGTGCTGCTGGCCCTGCCCGACTATCTGGGCCGGCCCCAGCGCGCGATCGCGGCAGCAGCCCAGGTGGCGGTCGGCACCGTGGCCGGGGTATTCGAGGGCTTGCGTACTCTCGGGTACTTGCGCGAGGGCAAGACCCCGCGGCTTCTGCGCCGACGCGATTTGAAGACGCAGTGGGTGAACGCTTACATTCAGAAAAAGCCCCATCAAACAACATTAAAGCATTTTCGTGCGGCCGACCCTGAATGGTGGAAGACAATCGATCTCAAGGCCTATGACGCTTGCTTTGGGGGTGACGTGGCGGCGGCAAAACTCACCGGTTATTTGAAGCCGGCGCTTTGCATCGTGCATGCATTCGGCGACGCCACTGCGCTCAAGCGCGACGCGCGCATGCGCGCCGATCCGCAGGGCGACATCCTGATCACCGAGGCCTTCTGGCGCTTCTCCGCAGACCAGCGCGCGGACACGGCGCCACCTTTGCTTGTCTACGCCGAACTGCTGGCCACCGGCGACCCGCGCGCGATCGAAACCGCGCAACTGATCCATGAACGATTCCTGGCCGGACCTGACGGCGAAGATTGATCCGGTCCACGCCCGGGCGCTGGGCGTGGTCGCTGGCGCGGCCGCGCAGGTCGGCGCGGACTGGTCTTGGTCGGCGCCCTGGCGCGCGACTGGCTGCTGGAGGCGCTGTATGGGGTTCCTACCCAGCGCAAAACCTCCGACGCAGATATCGCAATCGCCCTACCCGACTGGCCGGCATTCGAAAGTGTGAAGCTGGGTATCGTTGGCAGCGGCGAGTTCCAAGCGCACCCGCGCGTCACGCACCGGCTCGACCATGTGACGCTGCAAGGCTTTCACCTCGACTTAGTGCCGTTCGGCGCCATCGCCGGCATCCAGGCGACCATCGCGTGGCCGCCCGCGCACGCGGTGGTCATGAACGTGATTGGTTACACCGACGCCCTGGCGGGCGCCGTCACCTTGCGCGTTGCCGCCGACCTGTCGATCAAGGTGGCCTCTCTGCCGGGATTGGCGCTGCTCAAGCTTTTCGCATGGCAGGATCGTCACCGTGAGTCATCCAAGGATGCGTGGGATCTGCGCCTGCTGCTGACAAACTACGAAGCCGCCGACAACAGCGAGCGCCTCCACGACGAAGGGGTCATGGATGCCGAAGGCGACGATGCGGAACGCGCCGCCTGCCGCCTGCTTGGCCGCGACGTGGCGCGACTGGCCGCAGCGCCCACCCGCGCACGCCTGATCGCGCTGCTCGACAGCGAATTGCAGGTTTCGACCGGCGCAGGTCTGATTGAAGATATCGCCTATGCGCAGCCGAACGACGCCTTTCGCGTCGGCAGCATGTTCGATGGTGGTGCGGCAATCGCGCGGGCGCACGGATGGCTGATGAGCTTTCGAGCAGGTTTCGACGATTCGCCCGCGGCCACCTGACCGTCTTCGAGAGGTGCGCGAAAGCCCGTGAAAAAAGGCCCGCAGACCTATGAAACTTCATGCTCCGCCTGAACCAGTCCGCTCGATCACAATTCCTGGGCATGGCGATTGCCGCGCATGCTGCTGTCATGGTGACGCCGTACGCAGGAATCATCGCCATCAGGCGCGCAACGCATTATGATTACACCCCGTCGCCCACGCATGAAATGAAGACATGGAATTCTCCGACAAGCGCTTGCTCGATGTGGTGATTGCAGCGCCCGTGGGCCGCATCGACCACGCCAGTGCCGAAGTCTTCAAGCAGAAACTCGAGCCATTGCTTGCCCATTGCAACGAAGGCGGCGATCGCGTGGTGCTCGATTTTTCCGGTGTCGAATACATCAGCAGCGTCGGCCTGCGGGTGTTGATGCTGGCGGCCAAGCAGGTCAAGGTCCAGAAGGGCACGATCGTGATCGCCGCGATGCAGCCGGTGGTCAAGGAAATCTTCGACATCAGCCGCTTCAATTACGTGTTTGCCGCTTTTCCCGTCTTGCGCGACGCGGTGGCCGACCTGTCGACCCAGGCCGTGGCACTGCTCGACACACCCTGAGGGCTGTCATTGCCATGAAAAGCGTTCGCCTGTGGGGCACCCGCGGTTCGATTCCGGTGGCGCTGACCGCCGCAGGCGTGCGTTCAAAGATCGAAGCTGCGATGCGCGGCGCGCGCGGCCAGGCGCTCGATACCGACGCCGAGCTTGCCGCCTATCTCGACGCGCTGGAATTTCACCAGACCGGAACTTTTGGCGGCCATTCCTCGTGCGTGCAGATCGATACCGGCGGCAGCGAGCATGTCTTGTGCGACCTGGGTAGCGGCGCGCGCCCCTTCGCGCAGTCGATGATGGCGCGCCATGGCCCAGGCAAGCCGCAGACCTACCACGTGTTCATGTCCCACCTGCATTGGGATCACATCATGGGCCTGCCGTTTTTCACGCCGGCCTACATTCCGGGCAACCAGCTGATCATCCACGGGTGTCACGCCCGCCTCGAGGAAGCCTTCATACGCCAGCAGGCCGAGCCCTCGTTTCCAGTGGATTTTTTGGTGATCGCCAATCAGGTGCGCTTTGTCACTCTTGAACCCGGGCGCAGCTACGATATCGCCGGCCTGACGGTGACGCCCCGCAAGCAGTTGCACGCTGGCGATTCATATGGCTACCGCTTCGAAGCCGCCGGAAAGTCAGTGGTCTACTCGACCGACTCCGAACACAAGCTCGACGATCCGGAAGAGACCAGTGGTTTCGTCGAATTCTTCCGCGATGCCGATGTCGTGATATTCGACGCCATGTACTCGCTGGCCGATGCGGTCTCGGTCAAGGCCGATTGGGGGCACTCCAGCAACGTGGTCGGCGTCGAGCTATGCCAGCTGGCCGCGGTGAAGCACCTGTGCATGTTTCATCATGAGCCGGCGTATGACGACGCGGCGATCGCACGTGTGTTGGCCGATACCCGGCGCTTCGAGGAGATCACCCGAACCGGCCCGCCCCTGCGGGTTTCATCGGCCTACGACGGGATGGAAATCCATTTGTGACGGCAGCCGCGCCGGCGCCTGGCGCGCGGGTGGCCGGCACCCGCTGGCTCGGGCTTGTGGCGGCTGCCGTAGTGGCGGCGATCGCGCTTGCCGGCTCGCCGGCACACCGCAAACTGCAAATGGCCGGTTTCGATATCTACCAGACCGTTGCGCCGCGCAAGGTGCGCTCGCAACCGGCTGTGATTGTCGCCATCGACGAAAAGACCCTGGCTGAAAAGGGCCAATGGCCGTGGCCGCGGTCGACCTTGGCGCGTCTGATCGAGGCCATCGCGGCTTATGCACCGGCGGTCATCGGTGTCGACCTGCTGCTGAGCGAGCCCGACCGTCTGTCGCCAGGCGCGATTGCACTGAGTCTGCCCGCCAGCGAGGCCGCGACCCGCGAGCGCTTGCTCGCACTGCCGTCGAATGATGCCATGCTGGCGCAAGTGATTGCGCGCGCTCCGGTGGTGCTGGGGCTCGCCGGCATGCCGCAGGCCACCGCGTTTTCGCTGCGCGCGCCGCCGTTGCGCATGACAGGGGGCGAACTCTTGTCCCCCTTGAGTAGCTATGCCGGTGTGCTTACCAGCCTGGATCTGATCGATCAGGCGGCACAGGGGCGCGGGCTGCTATCCGCCGACCTCGAAGGCGCTGTCGTGCGCCGCATGCCGCTTTTGGCCAGCGTCGCCGGCACGCCGACCCCGGGCCTTGCACTCGAGATGCTGCGGGTGGCCACCGACACACCGGCGATCGCGCTTTCGATCGACCAGGGCGCGGCGGTGCGCGTCGCGGTGCGAGGCTACGCGTATCCAGTGGACGCCGACGGCCAGGCATGGATACATTTTTCGAAACATGAGCCGGGTCGCTTTGTTTCGGCAGCCGACGTTCTGTCCGGCACAGCCGAACGCGCCAGATTGGAAGGCAAGCTGGTATTGATCGGCATCAGCGGCCTGGGCCTCCTTGACTACCAGACGGCGGCGTCAGGCGTTCGCATGCCGGGCGTTGAAATGCATGCGCAGTTGCTCGAAATGATGTTCGACAACACGCCACTGTTGCGTCCGCGGTGGCTTGCGGCGCTGGAATGGCTGGTGTTCGGCGCCGGCTGTGCGCTCATGCTCTGGTTGGTGCCTGCTGTCGCACCGCGTCGCGCGCTGGGGCTGGGGGTCGCCGTGATCGGCGTGCCGCTGGCGTGCGGCTGGGGTTTGTTTCTGGGCGCGCGCGTCCTCTTCGACGCCGCGACGCCGGCACTCAACCTGGCCCTGGTGTTCGCAACCCTGCTGGCCTTGTCGCTGATCGAGGCCAATCGGCGCGAGCAATTGCTGGCAAAGGAGGTGCAGCGCCAGCGCGAGGAGGCTGCGCGCGTCGCCGGCGAACTCGAAGCGGCGCGCCGCATCCAGACCGGCATCCTGCCGCGCCCGGATGCCTTGCGTGCCGATGCGCGGATCCAGATCGCCGCCGCAATGACCCCGGCACGCGAAGTCGGCGGCGACCTCTACGATTTCTTTCCGCTGGATGCCAAACGGCTGTTTTTCCTGATCGGTGATGTTTCGGGCAAGGGCTTGCCGGCCAGCATTTTCATGGCGGTCAGCAAGGCACTGTACAAAAGCAGCGCGCTGCGCAGCGGCACCGGCGCGACCGACCTGGTGCTGATTGGCGAATTGATGACCGTCGCCAACGCCGAGGTGTCGCGCGAAAACGGCGAGGCCATGTTCGTCACCTTGTTCGCCGGCATTCTTGATCTCGACAGCGGCGCGCTCGCCTACTGCAATGCCGGTCACGACAACCCGTACCTGTTCGGTGCAGACGGCGGCATGACGCGCTTGGCCGACGGTGACGGACCGCCACTGTGCGTGATCGACGATTTCGAGTATCACGGCGGCCACACCGATCTCGGGCATGGCGATATGTTGTGCATGGTGACCGACGGCGTCACCGAGGCCATGAATCAGGCGCAGGGCCTGTATGGCGGCGAACGCCTGTTGCAGGTGCTCAAGGCGGCGCAAGGGCGCGGCTTGGGTGCGGGGGAGGTGCTGGCGCAGGTGCGCGACGATGTTGCACGCTTTGTGGCCGGTGCCGATCCGGCCGACGACCTTACCTTGCTGATGCTGCGCTGGAACGGGTCGCGCTGAGCCCGCCGGTTTGAGGAAACGCTGAACAAGCCTGGTGAGAGCAATGGCCGCCTTTGCATCGTAGGGACTTGATGAACACGGCCTTCCGATCGTTCGCGATACAGGGACTTTTTCAGCGCTTTCTCAGCGTACGATGATTTCGACCCGCCGGTTGCGCGGCTCGGCCACGTTGTCGGCGGTCGGCACCAGCAACTCGCGCTCGCCGCGACCGCTTGCCTGCACGTTCTCCGGCGTAATGCCGCGCTGCAGGAGCTCCCGTCGTATCGTCTCGGCGCGCTGCAGCGAAAGCGCGTCGTTTGCCGTCGCATTGCCAACACTGTCGGTGTGGCCGATCACCGCGATATCCGGCGCTGGTCGCGCGGCGATCTCGGCGAACACGCGGTCGACCACGGCTTTCGATTCGTCGGTCAACACATCGCGCCCTTCGACGAAGTAGAGGACAAAGGCGGCCGGGCGTGGAGGCTGCGCAGCCAGTGCCGCGCCGAACTTGGCCTGCACCTCGGTGGCGCTCGATTGCGACGGCCGCACGCCGCCGCCTGCGGCTGTGGCGGATGCCGCGGCGTAGGGGCGGTCAAGCATGATCTGGTTGGCGCCCTGGGTCACGGTTACCGCGGTGGCGCGATCATCCTTTTCGGGCAATAGCACGATGGTGTCTACCAATGCCGGGGCGGGCGGTGGCGCCGGCGGCGGCGTGGCGCAGCCGCCAGCCAAGGCTAAGAGCACGGCAAGGCCCACCCCACCGCATAGACCGGTCGCGCGCTTGCGAGGCGGCATGGCGTCAGCGCGCCGCTGCATCGCCGGCGCTCACGACGAATTCAGTGCCGCGCACGCCGAGGATGGCCGCGGGGGTGCGCACGGTCATGGATTCCGGTGACTGCTTGGCGATCTTGCCGGAAATCACTGCCAGCGTTCCCTGCCTGAGCGAACTGTCAAAGCGGCCCAGGTGGGTGGTGGTGTCGAAGCTGTAGCGGTCCAGTGCCAACACGCTGTTGGGGCCGGTCGACAGGGTCGAGTTGTCGCCCATGGTGATGCCCACCGCGCCGTCGGCACCGGTACGTACTTCGTCGGCGGCGCGCAGCTGCATGCCGGGCGTGGCCGGCACTGGCTGGCCGCCACGCTGCACGGTGACCTGGCCCTTGACCACTTTGACGCGGCCGACTTCCACCGTTTGCGCACACAGGCACATAGTCCATGCAGTGCCGACGGCCACCATGCATCGCAACAGGTTTCTCATGTCCAGTCTCCTCCGTGATCCGCTGTCTGACAGCGTTCGCTCTAATTTCCCCAAACCCCTGCCGTAGAATACCAAATGCAGCCATACGGGTGTCCGCTCCGGCGCCTGCCTCCACGAAAGTTGACCATTGAATCCTGCCGCCCTCCGGACATTCGAAGCACGCATGACGGCCTTGGGCGATGCGATCGCGCTGGTTGAGGCGTTTTGCGCGGAGCAGGGCATCGGCCGGCAGGATGCCTTGCGGCTGGCATTCATTGTCGAGGAATTGTTCACCAATACCGTCAGCCACGGCCACGGCGCCGACTGCGCCGAACCCATCACGCTCGACCTGTCTCGTGAGGAAGCGTCGGTCGGGCTCACCTATACGGATACCGCGCCGGCACACAATCCCCTGCAGAGCTTCGATTCAGACGCTGCCAGTCTCGCCAGTTCGCTGCAAATGCGCCCGGTAGGCGGGCTTGGCACTTATCTTATCGGGCAGTTGATCGAAACCGGCCGTTATCGCCGCGAAGACGGGCGCAACATCCTGGAATTGCACCTGCCGCTGGAAGGTTGAACCGGCAGGGCGATCACATGCGCCATTCGTGGCTGCACTTGCGGCAGCGCACTTGCAGGATCGGTACATCGCGCAATGCATCCGGCAGCAGGCCGTCGGGATCGGCGCGCGGCCCGGTATAAAGAACCTCGAAACGCCCATACGCATCGTACTGCGGGCAGCTGGAGCGCTCGCACATGTATCCCGCCACACCCATGATGGTGAAGTAGCGGCGCCAGTTCCACGCCGCCCGCCGTCCCAAGGCCGACGGTCACGCCGCTGAGCCACAAGAGTGGCTGCCAGGCGCGATAGGGCCGGCTTGCTAGCGTGCGGCACGCAACGCCACCAGAACAATGCGCCACGCCGCGTGCGTGGCAACTACTTCAACGCCGTCAGACGTCGGCGCCGCCTTCGCTCCCGCTCTCGGCCTCGACAACGGCGTCGAACTGCGCCAGTTCCTTGGACAAGTGTGTGCGCGATGGGCGGTCCAGCGGATGGCAGACGCGCGACTTCAGGTTCCATGATTGGGCCCGCTTGAGTGCCGCGGCGACAGCCTCGGGATCGCCCATCAGGGCAAACGGGTTGGAAACAATGCGACCTTCGATTTGCTGCATGATGTCCCTTTCGCGAGTGGTCTGACAGGATGATGAAGCGCAGTATCCACGCGCAGGCGGTCCGCCGTAAGTCGCCGCGCGCCGCACTTTGAGGTAAGAAAGCGGCCTACAGCGAGGATCAATCCATAGGGGCATTGCAACTTGAGGTCGGCAGGTGATCAAGGATAGTATGGCGGCCATTGCAAGTACCGGCCAGGCTTATCAGGGGCAGGGCAGCGTTGGCGCGCGCTGCCGGATGCACAACCGAACCAGGCGCATGGACAGACATGCACAATGAATAGCGGTACCGGGGCAAGCCCGCTGACCGGTCTGATTCTGACCGGCGGCGGCGCGCGCGCGGCCTATCAGGTAGGGGTGCTCAAGTGCATCGCCGAACTGCTGCCCGACAAGGTTGCCAATCCGTTCCCGATCATTTGCGGCACCTCGGCCGGAGCGATCAACGCGGCGTCGCTGGCTTGTTTTTCGCGTGATTTCGGCCAGGCGGTCGGCTATTTGTGCAGTGTCTGGGAAAACTTTCACGCGCGTCACGTCTATCGTTCCGATCCCCTGGGCATCGCCAAGACCGGCGCCCATTGGCTGGGCGCGCTGGTGGCTGGCTGGATCGTTCGCACCGCGCCGCGCTCCATGTTCGACAACGCCCCTCTGGCCGAGCTGCTGCACCGCAACCTCAATCTTGCGGATATCGACGCGGCAATCGCCGCCGGTGCCTTGCGTGCCTTGTGCATCACGGCATCCGGCTACGCATCCGGGCAAAGCGTGAATTTCTTCCAGGCGCAGGATGGCATCGAATCCTGGGCGCGCCAGCAGCGCGTATCCGCACGCACGCAGATCACCATTGATCATCTGCTGGCGTCCTCCGCGATTCCCTTCATCTTTCCCGCCGTCAAGATCAATCGCGAGTACTTTGGTGATGGTTCGATGCGCCAGCTCGCACCGATCAGCCCGGCGATTCACCTGGGGGCGTCGCGCGTACTGGTGATCGGCGCCGGGCGCATCAACGAGCCCTCGGATCGCATTCGCGGCGAAAGCTATCCCTCGCTCGCACAGATCGCCGGCCATGCGCTGTCGTCGATTTTCTTAGACAGCCTGAATGTGGATGTGGAGCGGCTGGTGCGCATCAACAAGACCCTGTCGGCGCTTCCCGCCGACCTGGCCGCGCGCAGCGATGTCGCCTTGCGACCGGTCGAGGTGCTGGTCATCTCGCCATCCGAGCGCCTGGACACCCTGGCTGCACGGCACGTCAAGAGCCTGCCATGGGCGGTGCGCGCCATGCTGCGCGGCGTCGGCGCGATGAATCGCAAAGGGTCGGCGCTGGCCAGCTATCTGCTATTCGAGTCCGACTACACCAGGAACCTGATCGACCTCGGTTATCGCGACACGCAGGCCAGGAGTGACGAGGTCATGCGCTTTCTCGCGCCGTAGGATAAGCTCTTCTCCATGATGTACAAAGACCATTCCAGTGACCAGACCTTGCTGGCCCGTTGCCGCCGGGGCTTGCTCGGGCTATGGTTGCTGCTGTGCCTGTGTGCGGTCCCGGCGTTCGCGCTGGCGCCGGGCGAGATCGAAAGCGCCGCATTGCCGCGTGAAGGGCGCGCGGTACTGGGGGCGGTGCGCAAGGGCGGCCCGTTCGCCTACTCGAAGGATGGCTCGACATTCGGCAATTTCGAAGGCAACCTGCCCAAGAAGCGCCGCGGCTATTACCGAGAATTCACCGTCGAAACGCCGGGTGCGCGCAACCGAGGCGCGCGGCGTATCGTGTGCGGCGGCGAAGCCGGCGACTGGGGGCGCAATGCGCCATCGGCCTGTTACTACACCGACGATCACTACGCGACCTTCCGTCGCATCCGGGAGTAGGTCATGAGACTTCGCAAGCACATCGAACGGCGTGTCGCCGCGCGACGCGGATCATGTTGTGGGGCAGACCTGCCCAAGCCATCGGGCGCATCATGAGTGCCAAAGGCGGGGCTGAAGGCAGCGCGCCGCAAGCGGCGGGCGCCAGGCCGCGCGGCGCGCCGGTGACGGCCTGGCGTGTCGACCTCAAGGGCTTGAAGAGCCGCGAATCGATGCTCAAGGCGGTGGCCGCGGGCCTTAAGTTTCCGGCGCACTTCGGGGTCAATCTCGATGCCTTGTACGACTGCCTGACCGACATGCCGCTCAAACCCGGACCGGCCTACGTGATCGAACTGGCAAATCTGGCGCACGCGGGGGCCGGCGACGCGCTGCACACCGTCTTCGCTGATGCGGCGCAGTTCTGGCGCGACAAGGGTGTCTCAATCGCCATTCGGCGCAACTGAGGGGCGGGCCTTGAAGCGGGCGTCTGCCTGTGTGCATGCCCGATGCGGGTGGCTTCTGCGCCCACTTCTGTCCGCCCTGAAGGTTGACAAGCGGATCAAGTGCGCCGGATAAGCACGCATGCGAACCCTTGAAGTACGCATCAGTTACCTGATCTTTGGTGGCGTCGTGGTTCTGCTCGCCGCGGTGTTCTGGCTGGCATATGGTCGCTACGTCTTGCTGGAAGCCATAGAAGATGATTTTTCCAGCCTGCAGAAAGTCGCCCGTACCGGTCGTCTGGCGGCCGAAGTGGGCAGCAGTCTGGCTGCTTTGTCGGCAGCGATCCGCGAGTATGTGGCGTCAGACGGCATCGAGCCGCCCGAGCAGACCGACAAGCATGCAAGATCCCTGCTCGGTGCGGTCGCGCGTGCCCGTTTCGACTTGCCCGGCGAGCAGGTCGAAATCGCCCTTCTGGTCACCGAAGCCGACCTCTACCTGGGCAGTTTCGAGGCCGTGGTGGCGGCGCGCCGGCAACGCCAGGAGCGGCTGAAGCGACTGGCGCTGGCAGCCGGCGCCCTGCGCGCGGCCAGTCAGGCGGCCGGCTTGCAGGAGCGCTTCATGCAGCTACGCGAGGCGGAGCTCAACTACCTGACCACGCGCAATACCGCCGAGGCGGATCGGGCGCTTGCGCACCACGAACAGTTGGCGCGCGCCCTGGTGCCACATCGGGGTGCGGATGCGACGGCCGATTACGGACTCGCTTTCGCCCGGGTAGTGGAAATTTTCGAGGTTCTCGATCGCGGCACCCTGCGGGTACTGGATGATCATGAGGCAAAACTGCGCGCACTGGCGGCGGCGCTTGCGCGCCGCGCGCAGAGCGGTGAAGGCAGCGCCGCCAGCGGTTTTCGCGAAACGCTGGCGCTGGCGATGCGCCGCAATATCGAAGTGATCCTGCTGGCGGTGCTGATCGCAGTCGGTGGCGCGTTCCTGCTGCTGCGCTTTGTCATCTATCCACTGAACCGGATGAGCAACACCATGACCGCGATCGCCGGCGGCGACTATGCGCAAACTGTTCCGTATGTGGATCGGCGCGACGAGATCGGTCGCATGGCGCGCTCGCTGTCGACGTTCCGCCAAGCCTTGATGGGATTGAAGGCTGCGCAAATGCAGGCCGAGGCCGCGAGCGGTCACAAGTCCGATTTCATCGCCAACATGAGCCACGAATTGCGCACTCCATTGAACGCGATCATCGGCTTGTCCGACATGCTGCTGGAGGATGCCGACCGTCCTGACCCGCACGAACTGAAGGAATCACTGCCGCGCATCGGGGCGGCCGCGAAGCACCTTTTGGGGCTGATCAACGAGATCCTCGACCTGTCGCGCATCGAGGCCGGGCACATGACGGTCGAACTGGTTCGTTTCGCGCCGGCAAGCTTAGCCGAGGAGACGCTGGCGACTGTGGCGCCGATGGCGCGCCAGAAGGGCCTGCGCGTCGTAGCGCACTATCCTGCGCAGTTGCCGCAGATACTGAGCGATCCGCAGCGGGTGCGCCAGATCCTCATCAATCTCCTGGGCAATGCTGTCAAGTTCACCGATGCCGGTGAAGTGCGCCTCGAGGTGACGGCGTCCGCGCACGGGGTGAATTTCGCGGTGATCGATACCGGGCCGGGCATCGCCGATCATGACATCGGCCGCCTGTTCCAGGAGTTCACCCAGCTCGATGCCCGGCCAACCCGCAAGTTCGGGGGGTCCGGACTCGGCTTGGCGTTGTCGCGCCGCATGGCGCGCCTGATCGGCGGCGATGTTACGCTTGCAAGCGAAGTGGGGCGCGGCTCCAAGTTTGTTCTGGAGTTGCCGCTGGAAGCGCGGCCAGCCGACATGGCCGCGCGCACTGAAATCGTTGGCGTGGAGTCCGGGGGGGCCGCGCCGGGTAGTGCCGGAGGAGCAGCATGACGCAGAAGATTGAGGACATGTCGATTTTGATCGTCGACGATGACGAGCTCAACCGCTATACGCTGGCGCGCCGCCTGACGCGCGACGGACACGCCAATCTCGGCATGGCCGGCGATGGCGTGGAAGCGCTGGCGGCGATGCGGCAGGACAAGTTCGATCTGGTGTTGCTGGACATCATGATGCCCGAGCTGGATGGTTTCGGCGTGCTCGAGGCGATGAAGATGGATGCGGCGCTCGCCGGCATTCCCGTGATCGTGATTTCGGCCAATGACGACAGCGCCAATTTTGTGCGCGCCATCGAATTGGGCGCGGTCGACTATCTGAGCAAGCCATTTGATCCGGTCTTGCTGCGCGCTCGGGTGGCGGCTTCGCTGGAACGCCGGCGCCTGCAGGCGGTGCTCGAATCGGCCTTGGCCGAGACCCGCGCGATGCTCGAGATCAGCCCGGTCGCCACTTTCTTCATCAGAGACCTGAAAGTGGTGTGGATCAATGCGATGTGCGAGACACTGCTGGGCTATCCGGCGCGCGAACTGGTGGGCCGCAGCATGGCGGATTTGCACCTGAACGAGGACGACTACCAGAGTGTCGTGTCGAAGGTTGAGGCAGTGCTCAGGACCGGGGCCGTCTTTCGCGGCGATATCCACATGAAGCGCCGCGATGGCCGGGTCATCCTGGCCCGCGCGTCGGCCAAGGCGATTTCTCCATGGGAACCCGAGCGCGGTGCGGTGTGGACCATCGAGGATGTGACAGAGCAGCGGGCGGACGCCGCGCGTGTGGCCTTTCTCGCACACCATGACCAGCTGACCGGCTTGCCGAACCGCATCCTGCTGGCCGATCGCCTGCGGGTGGCCTTAGCGCAGGCCTCGCGCAACAAGGCCATGTGCGGCCTGATGTTTCTGGACCTCGACAAATTCAAATTGATCAACGACACGCTGGGCCACTCGATCGGCGACGAATTGCTGATCGAGGTGTCGCGGCGGCTGAAAATCAGCGTGCGCGATTCCGATACGGTGGCGCGGTTGGGCGGCGATGAATTCGTGGTGGTGCTGCCGGCGCTGAAATCGGCCAGCGACGCCGAGACTGTGGCCAAGAAAATCCTGGCATCGGTCGGCTCGCCCTATGAACTGGACGGCAATCCGGTGCGCACCTCGCCTTCGATCGGCATCGCGCTGTATCCGCAAAACGCGGCCGACGGCGATGAATTGCTGAAAAACGCGGATGCGGCCATGTACGAAACCAAACAGGCCGGGCGCAACGGCTATCGGTTCTTCAAAGCCGCGGGTGACGCCGCGCCATAGCCTGCCGTCGCCAACCGGGCACTGCACGCGCGCCGGCGCCGCACATCGGTTGGCGTGGCGATCACGGCGACACGGTTTCCCCGTCAAGTGGACAAAATACGTCATACGTTCGGTGAATGCGGCGCATTGGGACTGCGCATGCTAACGGCCGGCCGGGTGTGCGGCTAGTTTTTTTTCGCCAGATTGAGCCAGTCGATCATGGCGCGTGAAAAACGGTAACTGGCCCACTGCGCCAGGCGCGTCAGCCAGCCATCGCGTGCCAGGGTGACCGCGGTGACGGCCTCGCCGCCGGCGGCGATGGCGGATTCGAGGCTGGTTCTGAGGCAGATGGCGAATCCGTGGTCGAAGATCTCGACATTGGCTTCCCGCGACAGCAGCAGGCTGAAGGGGTCTAAGTTCGATGAGCCAATGGTGGCCCACAGGTCGTCGATCACAGCCACCTTGGTGTGCAGGAAACTTGTGCGGTATTCGATCACTTCGATGCCGGTGGCCTGCAGGCGGCGGTAGAGGAACTGGCTGGCGCGCTTGAGGAGCGGCTGGTCGCTCGGGCCCTGCAGCAGGATGCGCACCACCACGCCGCGCCGCGCTGCGCCGGCGAGCGCGTCGAACACACGTTCGGAAGGCAGGAAATAGGCGATGGCCAGTAGTATGCTGGCCCGCGCGCCGCTGATCGCCGCCAGGTAGGCGTCTTCGATATCGCGCCGGTGCGCCAGGTTGTCGCGCACCAGGAAGCGTGCCGCCATCCGGCCTGCGATGGCCGCAGGCTGCGGCGGCAGTGCTGCGCGCGATGCCCGGCGGCGAAACGCGGTGTACGAAACAATCGCCCACAGGTGCCAGGCGGCTTCGGCCACATCGAGCACCAGCGGGCCTTTGATGCGCACCGAATAATCGTAGCGTGGCGGCACCTCATCGGGTGCATTCCAGTCGTCGACGATGTTGATGCCGCCGACAAACGCCAGCGCCTTATCGGCGACGGCCAGCTTGCGATGCATGCGACGCAGCCCGCGCACCGGTTGCCACCACAATGGCGGTCGATACACCAGCAGTTCCACGCCGGCCGCGACCAGACTGGCGCGATAGGCTTCCGCCAGGTCGCGCGCACCGAAGCCGTCAACGATCACGCGCACCGCAACCCCGCGCCGTGCCGCCGCCGCCAGCGCGTCGGTCACCTTTTGGGCGGTGTGGTCCTCGGCATAGATGTAGGATTCGAAGAAGATCTCGTGGCGCGCCGCATCCAACGCCGCGATCAGGGCCGGAAAGAACTGCGCACCGGAATCGAGCAAGTCGATATGGTTGCCGGAGCGCAGCGGGTATGTCACGGCAGGCTGAAGGTGGCGTGCAGCCCGAGGTGGTCGGACAGGCCTTTCCAGCTCGACAGTCGTTGTACCTGGAGCGGTTTGAAGCCGCGCACGTAAATGCGGTCCAGGCGCAGCAGCGGCAGGCGACCCGGAAAGGTGCGCGGCAGGCGTACCTGGCTGGCGCGGAACACGTCGACGAGACCGATCTCCGCCAACCGCGCCTCGGCGTTGTTGCGCCAGTCGTTGAAATCGCCGGCGATGATCACCGGGTCGCTTAGGCCGGCACGCGCCATGACCGCCTCGACGATGGTCTCGATCTGCTTGCGCCGGCCACGTTCGAACAGACCCAGATGCACGCAAAAGCAGTGTGTCGGGATACCTTTGACGTCGATCATCGCGTGCAGCAGCCCGCGACGCTCGAAGCGGTGTTGGGAAATGTCGTCGTTGCGTACCGTGCCCACCGGAAAGCGCGACAGGATCAGGTTGCCGTGATGACCGTGATCGGATACGGCGTTGCGCCCGTAGTGCACTTCGGGCCACAAACCATCGGCCAGAAAACGGCTCTGTGCTTCCACTGGCCAATCCGCATGGCGCGCGGCGTGGCGTGCATGCGCGTCCTGCACCTCCTGCAGAAACACGATGTCGGGCGACAGCGCATGCAGTTCCGCGCGCAGTTCATGCACCATCACGCGCCGGTTGAGCGGCGACAGGCCCTTGTGGATGTTCAGGCTGAGGATTGAAAAGCGCGATGCGGGCATGTGTGTATCGAGGTTGAATCTGCATGTTAACGCGTGTGCGGTCGCGGCCGATCCGGCAAGTGGTCAGCCGGATGATGCGAAGCGGTGCGTGGCGGCGGCGTGGCGCGGCTCGCGCATGGTCTTCATCCGCTGCGGCTTTCTCAGCTTCGATATAGACATCGGATGCGCCGCTCGGATGCGCCCCGGGGCGCAGCGGCGCTTGACCATCGGATACTCCCCCCTGCCTTACCCCGAGCGCTCACGCCGGCTGCCGAATGCGGCGATAATTTCAGACAAGCCACAACGCGGCGGAGACAGAAGTGAACAATAATTTCGAAGGGCTCGATGCCCTTTTCAATCCCGCATCGATCGCCGTGGTCGGTGCCAGCAGCGACGCCAGCCGCATCGGTGGTGTGCCGCTGGACCTGATGTTGCGGCGTGCTTATCGCGGCCGCCTGATTCCGATCAACCCCAAGTATGCCGAGGTGCAGGGCCTCAAGGCCTGGCCGACGCTCAGTGCGGTACAGGCGCCGATCGATGTCGCCATCGTCGCGGTGCCGGCGACGGCGGTGCCGCAAACTCTGGAAGATGCGATCGCTGCCGGCGTCAAGGCGCTGGTTCTTTTTTCCTCCGGTTTCGCCGAGGTCGATGAAGCGGGGCGCGCGGCGCAACAGAAGCTTGCCGCGCGTGCAAGGCAGGCCGGGGTGCGCCTCCTGGGACCCAATTGTCTTGGCATGATGGGTTTCAGGGCCGGCGTCTATGCGACCTTCTCGCCGGCTCCACGTGCCGGCGAGACCAAACCCGGCAACATAGCGATCGTCAGCCAGTCCGGCGCATTCGGTGCCTTCGCCTATTCGCTGGCGCGCATCAAGGGCCTGGGCATGTCGTACTGGATGACCACCGGCAACGAAGCCGATATCGAATTCGCCGATTGCGTCGAGTGGCTGGCGCGCGACCCCGACACCTGCGTGATCCTGGGCTACATGGAAGGCTGTCGCGACGGCGAGAAGCTCAAGCGCGCGCTGGCCCTGGCACGCGCCATGGGCAAGAGCGTGGCCATCACCAAGGTCGGCCGCACCGCCTTGGGCAGCGCAGCCGCGGCTTCGCATACCGCGGCGCTGACCGGCGAGGATGCGGTCTACGATGCCATGTTTCGCCAATACGGCGTGTGGCGTGCGCGCACGGTAGAAGAGTTGTTCACGGTCGGCTATGCGGCCTCGATGTGCCCGCGGCCGGCCTCGTCGCGCATCGGCTTGCTGACGGTCTCCGGCGGAGTCGGGGTACTGATGGCCGACGATGCCGTGGATGCCGGGCTGGATGTGGCCGAAATGCCGGCGGCGGCACAGGATGCGATTCGCGCCGTGATCCCCTTCGCCGGGCCGCGCAACCCGGTCGACATCACCGGCCAGTACCCGAATCATCCCGAATTGCTGGGCGCTACGCTTGAG
>JAYVWK010000212.1:0-2782 GCA_043786185.1 Burkholderiales bacterium | reverse complement strand
TGGCGGGATTGACGGCCCGCGACGTGATTCAAAAAGTATCGGGCGCCTATGCGGACCCGCCTGCCGGCCTCGAACGCATCGCGCAACTGCTCGCTCTGGGCCAGGTTGTCCGCGAGGAAACCGTGCTGCTGAGCCGGCAACGCATCACTTTGCGGGATTTTGTACCGATCGTGATCGATGGCGCGCCGTATGGCCGCTTGTGGTCGCACCGCGATGTGACCGAGCGCGAGCGCGGTCGCGAAGCGCTGCGCGAAAGCGAGGCGCGCTACCGTACCCTGATCGACTGGATGCCCGATCCGGTTTTGGTTGTTCGCGATGAGGAGTTCTTATTTGTCAATCGCGCCGCCATCAAACTCTTTGGCGCGCGCACGGCAGAGGATTTGCTGGGCACAAGCGTGTTCGATCGTGTGCATCCCGACTTTCGCGCCCTTGTGCGCGAGCGCGCACGGCTGCAAATGGCGCCTGGCGGCCACAATGAGCCGCTTGAGCTGAAAAACTTGAAGCTTGACGGCTCCGTGCTGGAGGTCGAAGTCCAGAGCATCTCGATCGCCTACGACGCTGCGCCCGCCACGCTCAGCCTGGTGCGCGATATTGGCGTACGCAAAGCCGCCCTGCGCGAGTTGCATGAAGTCCGGTTGCGTCTTGCAGGCGTCATCGAATCGGCGATGGATGCGATTGTCACCGTCGACGAATCCCACAAGGTGATTGTGTACAACGCGGCCGCGGCTGCGATGTTCGGCGTGCCGTCGGCGCAAGCCATCGGCCACGCTATCGAGCGCTTCATCCCGCCGCGATTTCGCAAGGCGCACGGCGGCTTTGTCCGGGCCTTTGCGCACGACGGCAGCACCTCGCGCACTAGGGGCGGGTCCGGGCAGATCATGGCACTGCGCGCGAATGGCACTGAGTTTCCGATCGAAGCATCGATTTCCCATGTTGAAGTCGATGGTCACCCACTGTTTACGGTGATCATGCGCGACATTTCCGAAAAGCTTCACGTCGAGCGCGAGTTGCGGCTGCTTGCTGCGGTGATCGCATCGAGCCCGCAGGCGGTTCTGATCGCCGACGCGCGGGCGCCGGACCTGCCGATCGTGTTCGCCAACCCGGCTTTCGAGGCCATCACCGGCTTCTCGATGGCTGAAGTGATCGGGCGCAATTGCCGCTTCCTGCAGGGCGATGACCGCGAACAGCCGGAACGCGCGCAGCTGCGTGCGGCGTATGCCAGCGGCGAGCCTTGCCAGGTGGTGCTGCGCAACTATCGCAAGGACGGCAGCATGTTCTGGAACGAGCTGAACCTTTCGTCCTTGCGCGACGCAAGCGGGGTGATCACGCACTTCATCACGGTGCAAAACGACATCAGTCGCAGGCAGCAGGCCCAGTTGGACTTACGCGAGAGCGAAATCCGCTTTCGCATGCTGGCCGAGGATGCGCCGGTGATGATCTGGATGACCGACCTCAATCATTGCTTCGAATTTTCCAATCGCGCCTTGTTGGGCTTTACCGGCATCGCGCCAAAAGAGCTTCTCACCCGCGTGCTGGTCGCCAGTGCCGATAAGCCTGCGCCTGCCCATTGGACCTCGGTCGTGTGGGCCCAGCCGGAGGATCAGGCGCGCAAGCGCGAAGTGCTCGAAGCCGCCGTCGCGGAGCACCTTCCTTTCGAGCTCAAATACCGGCGCAGCCGGCACGACGGCGAAATTCGCTGGGTGCACAGCATCGGCATGCCGCGCTTTAGCCATGGCGGTGAATTAGCAGGCTATATCGGCGCGCTGACCGATATCACCGACCAGAAACTGGCCGAACAGGTGCTCGCGGAAGCGGCGGAAAAGCTGGAGCTGCGGGTGGCCGAGCGTACCACCGCGCTTAGCGCGGCCGTCGCCGAGTTGGAGGACATGACAGCGGTGGTCTCGCACGATCTGCGCGCACCCCTGCACCGCATGGCCGGTTTGGCCGGCCTGCTGGCGCTGGAGGAGGAGATTCAGCAGAACCCCGCCGCAATGGATTTCGCGGCGCGCATCATTCGTTCGGCCGAGCGCATGGGCGAGCTGATCACCAAGTTGCTGGCCAACGCGAGCCTGGGCCGCACCGCGATCGATGTAGCCGATGTGGCCCTGGGAAAGCTGGTCAATTTCTATGTCGCCGATGTCGGCGCGAACCTCTCCGAACGCCGCATCGAATGGGTGATCGAGGCGCTGCCGACGGTGCGCTGCGACCCGATCATGGCGCGCCAGGTGGTGCAGAACCTGATCGAGAACGCCGTCAAATACAGCGGCAAGCGCACCCTCGCGCGCATCGAGATCGGTGCGGTCGATGGCGCGGCGGAGCAAGGATTCTACGTGCGCGACAATGGCGTCGGCTTCAGCATGGAATATGCCGGGCAGTTGTTCGGCATCTTCAAGCGCCTGCATTCGGAAAGCAAGTTCCCGGGCATCGGCATCGGCCTGGCCAACGTGCAGCGCATCATGCAAAAGCACGGCGGGCGGGTGTGGTGCGAGGCCGCGCCGGATCGCGGCGCGACCTTCTTCGTGGCTTTTCCGAAAAGTGAGTTGGATGCATTGGCGCGGCCCGCGGCCGCCTGATTCGGCGCCGCGGCCGCTGCCGCTCCTCAACGCATCAAAAACGCCAGGCTGCGCTCGATATGCGTCTGGATCGCCATCAACAACCAGGGCGCGGCCATCCACAGCATCCAGACACCGGCCAACAGGCCGACCGGAAAGCCGAAGGACATCAGGTTCAATTGCGGCGCGGCGCGTGTCATCACGCCGATCGCCAGGTTGACCACCAGCAG
>JAYVWK010000211.1:0-13534 GCA_043786185.1 Burkholderiales bacterium | reverse complement strand
GGCGACCGGGGCCACGTAAAAGCCGAAAATGCGCACTGCGCGCAGATATTCACGCCTGGCGCGTTCGCAAAATCCGCTCCCGGCCTGGCTGAAAAAAAGCAGGATCGGCAACTTTCGATCGGTGGCGCTGCGGGCGTCACCGATCAAGGTCCTGGCATGGGCCAACTCGCCTGCCTTCGCGCCGTGCGCCGGAGGCCACAAAAACGCACATGCTAAAATCACAGCTCTTGGCGCGCGCGCTATCAGTCTCAGAAGGGCTTGCATCAGGTGCACCGGCTGCGCGATAGCGACAATCGAGTGCTGTTGGCGCGCATGTCGGCCGAATCGATCACCTGCACCATGTTTTCCCGGCGGCCAATCACCAGTTGTCCGCCACCCTGCCCAGGCCTTCTCTTGATGCGATCCAGCGGCATTCCGCAACCTCCGCGCATTCCCACAACATGACCTGCGAACCTCAGCGCCTCATCATCGCGTCGCGCGAAAGCCGTCTGGCGATGTGGCAGGCCAATCATGTTCGCGCTGCGTTGCAGAAAGTATATCCGCGCTGCGAGGTTTCAATTCTCGGCATGACCACGCGCGGGGACCAGATCCTCGATCGGCCGCTTTCCAAGGTCGGCGGCAAGGGCCTTTTCATCAAGGAACTGGAAAGCGCGCTGCAGGATGGTCGCGCCGATCTCGCGGTGCATTCGATGAAGGATGTGCCGGTCGATCTGGCGCCCGAGTTTGCACTTGCGGCCACGCTTGCGCGCGACGATCCGCGCGACGCATTCGTCTCCAATCAATATGCCGATCTGCGCGGCCTGCCGCCCGGCGCTGTTGTCGGCACATCCAGCCTGCGCCGTGAAGCACAAATCAGGCGCATGTATCCCGAGCTTGTGGTGCAAGCACTGCGCGGCAACCTCGATACGCGCCTGCGCAAGCTCGATGCGGGCGAGTATGCGGCCATCGTGCTGGCCGCCGCCGGGCTCAAGCGCCTTGGCCTGGCCGAGCGGATCCGCACCATCCTGACGCCAACCGACATGTTGCCGGCCGCGGGCCAGGGCGCGCTGGCCATCGAGGTGCTGGCCGTTCGCGACGATCTCGCAGGCTGGCTTCGCCCGCTGAACCATGCCGACACCGAGGATTGCGTGCGCGCCGAACGCGGCATCAGCCGAGCGCTGGGAGGCAGTTGCAGCGTGCCACTGGCTGCGTACGCCGAGATCGAAGGCGAGCGCCTGCACTTGCGCGCGCGCGTGGCCTCGCCCGACGGCACGCAATTGATCGAAGCGGCTGCCACGGGCGCGCGTGGCGACGCTGCGGCGCTGGCGAATGCGCTTGCGCACGAGCTGCGCGGCCGCGGTGCGGACCGCATACTCAACGCGCTCAAGCCGGTGACGTGAAACAAGGGCGATGATGCCGATGCCCAGCACTGCACAGACGGGCCTGGATGCACAGGCAGGCCGGCTTGCAGCCGCGCAGGTGTTGCGTGGGCGCGCAGTGCTGGTGACCCGCCCGCGCCAACAGGCTGAAGCGCTGGCCGTAGCGATTGCCGCGGCGGGCGGTGTGGCACTGCGCTTTCCCACCCTGCTGATCGAACCCCTGCTGGAAAGCGCTGTGCTGGACGCCGCGTTGCGGCGCCTGGGTGAGTTTGATCTGGTGGTGTTTGTGAGTGCCAACGCGGCGCACCAGGCGCAGGCGCGCTGCCAGGCACTGGGCGTGCCGGGACTGGCGCTTTTGCGCTGCGCGGCGGCGCCCGGGCCGGCGACCGCGACGCTGCTTGCCGGGCTGGGCGTGGCCAAGGTGATTGCGCCGGCGACGCGCTTCGATAGCGACGGCCTGATCGAGGCCATTGATGGCTCCGGCTTGCGACCTGCGAGTGCATTGATCCTGCGCGGTGCCGACGCAGCGGGCGATGGCGCCGCCGGTACCGGCAGGGAGCAGCTTGCCGCATGGCTGGCCGGGCGCGGCGCAGAGGTCGAAGTCGTCGCCAGCTACCGGCGTGTTGCGCTACAGCTCGCGGCGGGCGAGATCGATTCCCTGTTGGCGCGGTGCGCGCCGGACGCGCTGGTGGTAACCAGCTCCGAGGGCGGGCAGCGGCTGATGCAACTGTTGGGTGACAGGGGACGGACCTGGCTGGCATCGGTGCCGGTGTTCGTGCCGCACCTGCGCATCGCCGCCTGCATGCGCACGCTCGGGCTCTCCGACATACACCTGACGCCAGGTGGCGACGGCGGCATCATGGAATCACTCAGCGCGCATTTTCGGCAGGGGCGGGGGTGATCGAAAGCACGGCGCCGGCCGCCGGCCTCACCACAGACACGGCGTCGCAGGCAGCGGCGCCGCAGCAAGACGGCAGAGCCGCCGCCGCGGGTGAGCGTGGGCGCGGGCGGGTGGCCGCCTGGCGTTTGTGGTGGACCGGCGCGCGCTTGGGCATGCTGGTGCTGGCGCTGCTGTTCGCCGTTGGCTGGTGGGACTCGCGCGCGCAGATCGCCGCCTTGCGCGCCGAAATGGCCACGCGCCTGAAACAGGAGCAGGACCTGTCGCGCCAAACCCAGGCGGCGGCACGCGAGGCGCAGGAGCGGATGCGCGACGCGCTTACGAGGATGGCTGCGCTGGAGACCCGGCTGGTGGAATCGCAAAGCCAGCAGGTCGCGCTCGAAAGCATGGTGCAGGACCTGTCGCGCAGCCGCGATGACTGGGCCTTGTCCGAAATCGAGCAGACCCTGACCCTGGCAGCTCAGCAACTGCAGCTTGCCGGCAACGTGCGCGGTGCCTTGTTGGCGCTGCAAAACGCCGACGCGCGCCTGGGGCGTGCCGATCGGGCGCAGTTCATAGCGCTGCGCCGCACACTGCAAAAGGATATCGAGCGCCTGAAAGCGCTGCCGCAGGTCGACACCGCCGGCATCGCCATCAAGCTCGACGCTGTCATTGCCAGTGCCGATTCGCTGCCGCTGATCTTCGACGAAAAGCTGCAGCCGCAGGCGGCACGGTCCGGCCAGGGCGTGCGCGAAGCGGCCGCTGCCAAGGGTGGCGAAGGGCCGGCGCCATCGCTGTGGCAACGGCTGCGGGATGACGCCTGGGAGCAATTCCGGCTGCTGGTGCGGATTCGCGATATCGAAAACGCCGACCCGGTCTTGCTCAATCCCTCGCAGGCGTTTTTTCTGCGCGAGAACTTGAAGCTGCGCCTGCTCAACGCGCGCATTGCGCTGCTTCAGAGAAACGAAGCCCTGTTTCGTCAGGACCTGGCGTCGGCCAACCAGTGGCTGGTGCGCTATTTCGATGTGCGCTCGCGCGCCGGTGCGGGAGCGGTGGCCAGCTTGAATGCGCTGGTGGCAAGCGCGGTGAGCATCGAGCTGCCGACCCTGGCCGACAGCCTCAACGCGGTACGCAACTACAAGGCGCCGGCGCGCCCGCCGCCCAGGTAGCATGCGCGGCCTGTTCTGGATTCTGGCCTTGTTCGCCACCGCGGTCGGTCTGTCGCTTGTGGCGCGCTACAACGACGGCTACGTGTTGCTGTTCGTGGCACCCAAGCGCATCGAACTTTCGCTGACGCTGTTTGCGATCCTGCAGATCGCCGCTTTCGTGCTGCTGTATTTCTTCGTGCGCGCCGCCGCCTATACCTTGCGTTTACCCGACATGGTGCGCGAGTTTCGCGCCACCCGGATGCGCCAGAAGGCGCGCCATGCGCTGTTCGACGCCCTGCTCAGTGTGTACGAGGGGCGCTATGCACGCGCCGAGCGCGCAGCGCGATTGGCGCACGACACCGGTGAGGAACCCGGCCTGGCCGCGCTGGTCGCCGCGCGCGCCGCACATCAACTCGGCCATGCGCAGCAGCGTGAAGAGTGGCTCGAACGCGCATCGCGCGCGGCTGTCAAGGACGGCGGAGAATCGTTGTCGCACGCCGTTCTGATGACGCGTGCCGAGTTGCTGTCGGAGCAGCGACGCGATGCCGAGGCGCTCGAAGTCCTGGGCGAACTCAAACGCGGCGGCGCACGCCATATCGCAACCCAGCGCCTGGCGCTCACATCAATGTCGCGCGTCGGCGCCTGGGACGATGCATTGCGTACGGCGCGCCAGTTGGAGGACCACAAGGCGATCTATCCCGCCTTGATGCAAGCCACACGCGAAGCGGCGTATCGCGGGTTGTTCGCCACGCTTGACGTGCAGTTGTTGCGCGAGCGCCTGCGCCGCGTGCCGCGCGCAGAGCGCTTGATGCTGCCGGTGGCGCGCGCCATCGCGCGATCGCTGATCGCCGCCGGCATGTTCGCGGAGGCGCGTGAATTGATCGAGGGCACCTTGGACCGGGCCTGGGACGACGAGCTGGGCGCGCTGTATGCGGACTGCGACGACGCCGCTGGCGGCGCGCGGCTGGAACGCTGCGAGGCATGGCGCGCGCGTTACCCGAGCGAGGCAGGCCTGTTGTTCGCGCTTGGCCGCATTTGCGCAGTCATGGCCTTGTGGGGCAAGGCGCAGGAATATCTTGAGCTCTCGCTGGCGCTGCGGCCAGCGGCGCGTGTCCACATCGAACTGGCACGGGTTTTCGACGCGTCGGGTCGCGCCGATGAGGCGAACCGCCATTTCCGCATGGCGGCGCAGACCTGAATCGAGCCGGCCCACGCGCCCTCGCCCGCAGGGGGCGGCCTCGCTACAAGATTTCGCGCCGGTCGGTATGGCATAATTCCAAGTCTTTTCACACTCGTGCCCACGCCGCGAAAAAGGCAAATTCCCATGTCGCAAACGCTCTACGAAAAACTCTGGGATGCGCATCTGGTGCATTCCGAGGAAGACGGCACCGGCCTTCTCTATATCGATCGACATCTGGTGCATGAAGTCACCAGTCCGCAGGCATTCGAGGGTTTGCGCGCCGCCGGGCGCCCGCTGTGGCGCACCGATTCGATCGTCTGCACCGCCGATCACAATACGCCCACCACCGGATGGAATCTGGGCTTGGACGGCATCACCGATACGGTGGCGCGCGAGCAGATCGTCACGCTCGATCGCAACATCAAGGCCTTCGGCGCGCTGGCCTACTTTCCGTTTCTCGACAAGCGCCAGGGCATCGTGCATGTGATCGGGCCGGAGCAGGGCGCGACGCTGCCCGGCATGACGGTGGTGTGCGGCGACTCCCATACCTCGACCCATGGCGCGTTTGCCTGCCTGGCGTACGGTATCGGTACCTCCGAAGTCGAGCATGTGATGGCCACCCAGTGCTTAGTCACTAAAAAAATGAAGTCGATGCTGGTCAAGGTCGATGGCAAGCTGCCGGCCGGCGTGACCGCCAAGGATATGGCGCTGGCGATCATCGGCAAGATCGGCACCGCCGGCGGCACCGGCTGCGCCATCGAGTTCGCCGGCAGCGCGGTGCGCGCGCTGTCGCTCGAAGGCCGCATGACCCTGTGCAACATGGCGATCGAAGCCGGCGCGCGTGCCGGCATGGTGGCGTTTGACGAGGCGACGGCGGCCTATCTCAAAGGGCGTCCGTTCGCACCCAAGGGTGCGCAATGGGATGTCGCGGTGGAGTACTGGAAAACGCTCAAGTCGGACCCCGACGCGATTTTCGATGTCAGCGTGGAAATGCGCGGCGAGGAAATCCTGCCGCACGTCACCTGGGGCACTTCGCCTGAAATGGTCACCACCATCGAGGGCCGGGTCCCCGACCCCGAGCGCGAGAAGGATGCGGCGCGGCGCACCAGTATCGAGGGTGCGCTCGTCTACATGGGCTTGCAGCCGAACACACCGATTACCGACATCCGCATCGACAAGGTGTTCATCGGCTCTTGCACCAATTCGCGCATCGAGGACATCCGTCAGGCGGCATGGGTGGTCAAGCGTCTAGGACGACGCGTTGCCGCCAACGTCAAGCTGGCGCTGGTGGTGCCCGGATCGGGTCTGGTCAAGGCGCAGGCCGAGGCCGAGGGCTTAGACCGGGTGTTCACCGATGCCGGATTTGAATGGCGTGAGCCCGGTTGCTCGATGTGCCTGGCCATGAACGCCGACAAACTGGAGCCGGGCGAGCGTTGCGCCTCGACCTCGAACCGCAATTTCGAAGGGCGCCAGGGCGCGGGTGGTCGCACCCATCTGGTGAGCCCGGCGATGGCGGCCGCGGCCGCCATCGAGGGCAAATTCGCCGACGTGCGCAAGCTCATCTGAAAAGCGGCGCCCGTGCCTATCGCGGGTGCCGGACAAGGAACCCATCCATGGATAAATTCGTTTTGCACAAAGGCTTAGGCGCCCCGATGGATCGCGACAATGTCGATACCGACGCGATCATACCCAAGCAGTTCCTGAAGTCGATACATCGCACCGGCTTCGGCGAAAACCTGTTCGATGCGTGGCGCTACAAGGACGTGGGCGAGCCGGGGAAAGACCCCGCTTCGCGCGTGCCCAACGCCGATTTCGTGCTCAACCAGCCACGCTATCGCGGTGCGTCGATCCTGGTGGCGGGCAAGAATTTCGGCTGTGGCTCTTCGCGTGAACATGCGCCGTGGGCCTTGCAGCAATATGGCTTTCGCAGCGTGATCGCGCCTTCGTTCGCCGACATATTCTTCAATAACTGCTACAAGAACGGCGTGCTGCCGATCGTCCTGCCGGAGAGCACGGTGCGCCGCCTGATCGACGGCATCAATGGCTTCGTCGGATATCAGCTGACCGTCGATCTCCTGGGCCAGGTGGTGACAGCACCGGATGGCGAGAGCTACGGCTTCGACATCACGCCGCACCGCAAATTCTGTCTGACCAATGGTTTTGACGACATTGGGCTTACCTTGCGGCAGGCCGACAAGATTCGCGCCTTCGAAGCGGCGCGCCGTGCGCGCCATCCCTACTACTTCAATACCAGGATTCCAGCATGAAGATCGCAGTTTTGCCGGGTGACGGCATCGGTACGGAAATCACCACCCAGGCGGTGCGGGTCCTGAAGGCCTTGGGTTTGCCGCTCACTCTCGAAGAGGCACCGGTCGGCGGCGCTGCCTACGATCAGCTAGGCGATCCGTTGCCGGAATCGACATTGGCCTTGGCCAAGCAGGCCGATGCCATCCTGTTCGGCGCGGTCGGCGGCTGGCAGTACGACAGCCTGCCGCGAGCCAAGCGGCCGGAGCAGGCGGTGCTGGGCTTGCGCAAACACCTGAACCTGTTTGCCAACCTGCGTCCATCGATCGTCTATCCGGAACTGGTCAACGCCTCAACACTCAAGCCGGAGGTTGTGTCGGGGCTGGATATCCTGATCCTGCGCGAACTCACCGGCGACGTTTATTTCGGCCAGCCGCGCGGCATTCGGGTGGTCGAGGATGGACCCTTCAAGGGGCAGCGCGAAGGCTTCGATACCATGCGTTATGCCGAAGGCGAGATCCGCCGCATCATGCATGTGGGATTTCAGGCGGCGCGCAAGCGCAGCCGGCGCTTGTGTTCGGTTGACAAGGCCAATGTGCTCGAAACCATGCAGTTGTGGAAAGAGGTGGCCGCCGCGGTTGCCACCGAGTATCCGGATGTCGAATATTCGAGCATGTATGTCGACAACGCGGCAATGCAACTGATCCGCAACCCCAAGCAGTTCGATGTGATCGTCACCGGCAACATGTTCGGCGACATCCTGTCGGACGAGGCATCGATGCTGACCGGCTCGATCGGCATGCAGCCTTCGGCTTCGCTCAACGAGACGCAAAAGGGTTTGTACGAGCCGATTCACGGCTCGGCGCCGGATATCGCCGGCAAGAACTTGGCCAACCCGCTGGCCACGATCCTGTCGGCGGCGATGATGCTGCGCTATTCGTTCGAGCAGGAGGCGGCGGCCGTACGCATCGAGACCGCTGTGCGCAAGGTGCTGGCGCAGGGTTTGCGGACCGCTGACATTTTCGAGGCCGGCACTACCAAGGTGGGCACCGTCGAAATGGGCGATGCGGTGTTGAAAGCGCTGTAGAGCGGCGTTTCGGTTGTCGGGGTTTCGCGGCCGCTGACGGCCGCAGCCCACGAAGGATTGACAACCAGCAAGTGAGGCGGGTCATGCAAAAAGTAGGCTTGGTCGGATGGCGCGGCATGGTGGGTTCGGTGCTGATGCAGCGCATGCAGGACGAGGGCGATTTCGCCCACATTGAAGCGTTTTTCTTCTCGACATCCGCCGTCGGTACCGCGGGCCCGGTGGTGGGCGGCAAGGCGACAGGCAAGCTGCTTGATGCCGGCAGCATCGAGGCACTCAAGGCGATGGACATCATCCTGACCTGTCAGGGGGGTGACTGGACCGGCGAGATGTACCCGAAGTTGCGCGCCGCCGGCTGGCGCGGCTACTGGATCGATGCGGCCTCCGCTTTGCGCATGCACGACGATGCCATCATCATTCTCGACCCGGTCAACATGGAAGTCATCAAGAAGGGCCTGTCAGCCGGCGCGCGCGACTTCGTCGGCGGCAATTGCACCGTGAGCCTGATGCTGATGGCGCTTGACGGCCTGTTCAAGGCGGACCTGATCGAATGGATGAGTGCCATGACCTATCAGGCGGCTTCCGGAGCGGGGGCTGCCAGCATGCGCGAGTTGCTGGCGCAAATGGGCGCGGCCCACCGGGTCGCCAAGACCATGCTGGGCGACCCGGCCGCGGCGATACTGGACATCGATCGTGAGGTCGCCGCCGTTCTGCGCGACGCCGCGTTCCCGACCACGGAGATCGGCGCACCGCTCGCCGGCGGCCTGATCGCCTGGATCGACCGTGACTTGGGCAACGGCATGAGCCGCGAAGAATGGAAGGCCGGCGCCGAAGGCAACAAGATTCTCGGGCGCGCCGCGAATCCGATCCCGATCGATGGTCTGTGCGTGCGCATCGGCGCGATGCGCTGCCACTCGCAGGCGCTGACCATCAAGCTTAAGCGCGATGTGCCGTTAGACGAAATTGAAGGCATGCTGGCGGCGGCCAACCCCTGGGCTCGTGTGGTGCCGAATCGTCGCGATGAGACCGTGGCTGCGCTGTCGCCGGCGGCGGTGAACGGCACACTGGCAACTCCGGTTGGCCGCCTGCGCAAAATGGCGATGGGGCCTGAGTATCTTTCGGCTTTCACCGTCGGCGACCAGTTGCTGTGGGGCGCAGCCGAGCCCCTGCGGCGCATGCTGCGGATTGTGCTTGACCGCTAAGGAGCGGGCAGGTTTATCAGATAGCGTTGCGCCGGCCCAACAGGCTTGTATCACTCTTGGCGCACGCCACACTTCAAGTCAAGGGTTAGCTTGCATCGCTAACCTTTTGATGTTAACTTCATAATCTGGGGAAAATCGTTATCTTGGGCTTTTTGCCCCTTTTTGCCCCTTTTGTTGACATCGGCGATCACCCAAGTCGGTCGCCGATCGGGGTTGAAGTCTTCGTTTAGGGCCGCCCAAAGATTCATGAGGGAGCCGGGGGTTACACATTGTGAGACAACACAAACTCAAGAAAATCGTTGTTGCCGCCGCGTTGGCTCTCGCGAGCCTGGCGTTGACTGCGCCGGTTGGTGCTGCCGGCCTTGGCAAGCTTACGGTTACATCCGCTCTCGGCCAGCCGCTGCGTGCCGAGATTGACTTGACTGCGGTTACCCGAGAGGAGGCGACCAGCCTGACCTCGCGTCTGGCTTCGCCCGATGCATTTCGGCAGGCCGGTATCGATTACAACCCGGCGCTGCTTGGTGTGCGGTTTAGCGTCGCGCGCCGCCCGTCAGGCCAGTTTTTCATCAGTCTGACCTCCAGCCAACCAATCAATGAACCGTTTATCGACCTGCTCGTCGAGCTGAACTGGGCTACCGGGCGCCTGGTGCGCGAATACACTTTCCTGCTTGATCCGGCCGACATGAAGCCGATGGTGCCGCCGGTTGCCACGGCCGAGCCCAAACCGGTGGCGCAGGTGGAAGCACCGCGTGCGGTTGAGACGCCACCGACTCGCGCACCGGTCGCGGCAGTACCGGCCGTCAAGCCCGCCCCCCCTGTGGCCAAGCCTGTGCCGCAAAAGGCCGAGAAACCGGCGCCGGCGGCAAAGCCGGAAGCGGCGTCCAAGGCTACCGGCGATTACGAGGTCAAGAAGGGCGACACGCTTGGCAAGATTGCGCGGCAGTCAAAGCTGGATGGCGTCACCCTTGAACAGATGCTGTTGGCGATCCAGCGCGGCAATCCGAATGCGTTCGTGGGTGGCAACATCAATCGCCTGAAAAGCGGTGTGATTCTGAATCTGCCCGACAGGGACAGCGCGGCCGCAGTGGCGCAACCCGATGCGCGTCGGGTGGTCGCCGCGCAGGCTGCGGATTGGCGCACTTATCAGGACAAACTGGCGGGCAACGTCCAGGCTGCGCCAGCAGCCAAGGCCGAAGCCCCCAAGCAAGCCGCGCAGGGGCGGATCACCGCGAAGGTTGAAGACAAGGCGCAGAAAGGCGATGCCAAGGATCAACTGAAGCTTTCGAAGGCGGACCCGGCCGCGGCGAAGGATGACGGCAAAGGCAAGCCCAAGGCTGCCCTGGAAGACAAGGTAGCCAAGGAACGCGCGCTCAAGGACGCGAAAGCTCGCGAAGCCGAACTCGAAAAGAATGTGAAGGACCTGCAGAAGCTGGCCGAGGTGAAGAATCAACAGCTAGCTGATATGCAGAAGCAGGCGCAGGCAAAGGCCGCGGCGCCGGCGGTGGCACAAGGCGCGCTTGCCGATGCCAAGAAGGCGGCGTCGACGCCTGCCCCGACAGCGCCGGTGCCGGCGTCAAAAGCCGATGCGCCCAAGGCTGAGGCACCCAAGATGGCGGCAGCGCCGTCGCCTGCGAAACCCGAACCGCTCAAAGCGGTTGAGGCGGCCAAGACGCCAGAGCCCCCCAAGGCTGCGGAGCCGCCTAAAGCGCCGGAGACGATGAAGGCTGCTGATGCTGCCAAAGCACCGGAGCCGGCCAAGGCCGTCGACGCCGGCAAGGCTGCGGACGCGCCCAAGGCTGCGGACGCGCCCAAGGCAGTGGACGCGCCCAAGGCAGTGGACGCGCCGCCGGTGGTGGCAGAAGCACCCAAGCCAGCACCCGTGCCGACCGATGCGGCCAAGGCGCCTCCCAAGAAAGCGATGGCGCCGCCGCCACCGCCCGAACCGAGTTTGATGGACGAGTTCCTCGACAATCCGGCCTATCTCGCCGGTGGCGGGGGTGTACTCGCGCTCCTGGGTGGCTATGCCGCCTACGCGGTGCGCCGCAAGCGCAAGGTCGAGAAGTTCGAGAACAGCATCATTACCGGCGGTGACCTCAAGGCCAATTCGGTATTCGGCAATACCGGGGGTCAGAATGTGGATACCGGAAACAGTTCGTTCCAGAGCGATTTCAGCCAGGTCAGCAGTGGTGCCATCGATGCCGATGAGGTCGACCCGGTCGCTGAAGCCGATGTATACATGGCGTATGGACGCGACGTGCAAGCTGAGGAAATACTGAAGGAGGCTTTGCAGAAAGATCCTTCGCGGCACGCTGTTCGTACCAAACTGATGGAAATCTACAGTCAGCGTGCCGATGCCGCGTCCTTCGAAAGCCACGCCAAGGATTTGCGTGCGGCCACTGGTGGGCAAGGGGAGCATTGGGCTCGTGTCGTCGAACTCGGACGTGCCCTCATGCCGGGCAATCCACTGTTCAGCGCCACGGCGACCGCCGATTCCTCGGTTACCTCGACGGTTACACTCGGGGCCGGGACCTTGGCAGCAGCTGCGGTTGCGGCGGCGACGCCCTCGGACATGGAGTCGACCATGCAAATGGCCGCCTTTCCGGGGGCCGCTGCGGCTGTGCCTGACAGCATGAGCAAGACGCTGTCGCTCGCGCCGGTGCAAGCCACGGCGCCGACGGCCGACGTCGATTTCGACCTGGGTGGGACGGTGACACAGCCGCTTGCCGCCAGTACGTCCGACTTTCAGCTCGATATCGAGACAGCCACGCCGGAAGTCGATGCCGGCATGAGTCTGGATTTCGACATCGGCGGGTCCGATCCCGCACCTGCGGCGACGCCGGTGACCGACTTCGCACCCGGCGGCACGCTCATCATGGACGCTCCAATGGCGGGTTCGGGCGAAGCCCTGGACCACTCGTTGGACGAGACGCAGCCGCTGGCCGATGTGCGTCCGCCGGAGTTGCCGTCGCCAACGATTGATTTTGACTTCGATCTGAGCGCCGATGCGCCGGCTTCAAATGGTGCTGCAGCGCCGGCTGCCGGCAACATGATGGACTTCGACCTGTCGGGGATCAACCTGGATTTGCCGGTGGACGCCGAGGCTTCATCCGGCAATGAGGGCCCGGTGGACGACGCTGCCACCAAGCTCGACTTGGCCAAGGCCTATCAGGATATGGGCGACAAGGAAGGCGCCAGGGAGCTTTTGCAGGAAGTATTGCAGGAAGGAAGCGCGACACAGCAAGCAGAAGCGCAGAACCTGCTTTCCGCGCTCGGCTGATAGCGCGACGCCGGCATGTAGCGGGCGGCCAGGCTGGCCGCCCGTTTTTTTTGGAGTCAGCTTGCGTATAGCGCTGGGGATCGAATACGACGGGGCGCCATTTTGTGGATGGCAGAGCCAGGCGGCGCAATCCACGGTGCAGGACACGCTCGAGGCCGCCGTGGCGCGCATCGCAGGCGCGCCGGTTCGACTGATATGTGCCGGCCGTACCGATACCGGAGTGCATGCGCTGGGGCAGGTGGCGCATTTCGATACTCTGGCCGCGCGACCACTGAGCGCCTGGGCCAAGGGCGTCAACACCCACTTGCCCGCCAGCGTAGCCGTTCTTTGGGCGCAAAGCGTGACTGAGGATTTTCACGCCCGTTTCAGCGCCGTGGGCCGGCACTACGAATATGTGGTCGTCAATCGCGCGGTGCGCCCGGCGGTCGGGGCGGCCAACTGCGGATGGTTTCCCCTGCCGCTCGATCTCGCGGCCATGCGCACCGCTGCCGCGCACTTGGTCGGGGCGCATGATTTCAGTGCATTCAGGTCGTCGCAGTGCCAGGCAAAGTCGCCGCTGCGCGACCTGCGCCGTCTGGTGATTGAACGAGACGGCGATATGATCCGTTTTTGTCTCGAAGCGAACGCTTTTCTGCACCACATGGTCCGCAACATCATTGGCTGCCTGGTTTACGTGGGCAAGGGCAGGTTCGATCCCGACTGGATCGGCCTCTTGCTGCGTTCGCGCGACCGCAGCCTGGCGGCGCCCACGTTCGCCGCCCAGGGCCTGTACCTGACCGCGGTTGACTATGCGCCGCAATGGCAATTGCCGAGATTGCCGAAGCGCCGCCCTTTCCTGGCGAGTTGCGCATGAGTGTGCGCACCCGCATCAAGATCTGCGGCCTGACGCGGGCCGCCGATGTCGATGCCGCGGTGGAGGCGGGCGCGGACGCGCTCGGTTTCGTGTTCTATCCGCCCAGCCCGCGCTATGTGACGCCTGCGGCCGCCGCGCGGCTGATCGAGCGCATGCCGCCATTCGTGACCGCGGTAGGCCTGTTTGTCAATGCCGATGCGGCGCTGGTGCGTGACACCGCCGGGGAGGCCCGCTTGCAGCTGCTGCAGTTCCATGGCGACGAGGACGCTGCTTTCTGCAGCGCTTTCGCCCTGCCTTTCATCAAGGCCGCC